>JAYWHZ010000208.1:0-2949 GCA_043777395.1 Bacteroidota bacterium | reverse complement strand
AGGAAAAACGACTTTGTCTTTGGGGTCGAGTAGGGTTTGATACAAGGCGTAGATTAATGGTCGGGAGCCGCCAGCGACCAAAAAATCGGCGGGCATGTAGTCCAATCCTTGATATTTTTTGGTGTAGCGAGCAGCGGCTTCACGCAGTTCTGCCATGCCGTTGGCTGGCGGATAGTTGGTTTGTTTGTGTTGGTAAGCCTTTATGATTTGCTGCTCCAAAAAAACGGGTATAGGAAATAAATTGGGGTCAAAATCGCCAATCGTAAAGTTGTATATCTTGGCACCGTCTTGTATTTTTTGGTTAATTTCGCCCGATAGTCGTATGATTTCTGAACCAATCAAGGTTTCAGCCATTTTGGATACCTTCATAAATGTTATGGTGTTTTATAATGGAGTTAAGTTACACAAAACTACTTATTTTTTTCATTACGCCACAAAACATAAATCATTGGGCTACAAACAAGCCAACAAACCCAAAATTAACCCAAACACAACATCGAAAGGCATTGCCCTGCTGTCTATCTCACGTTTTGAGACATTGAACCATCTGAGCCATGAAATGAATGTTTAGACCACTTTAAAACTTATTTATTTAAATATTTAAATAAAAATTTGTGATTTAATAAAAAACAATTACTTTTGCACTCCAATCCAGTATCTACAACGGGGGATTAGCTCAGCTGGTAGAGCGTTTGCATGGCATGCAAAAGGTCATCGGTTCGACTCCGTTATCCTCCACCACAATACGCCTTTTTTTACAACAAGGTCGGTTAGCCAAGCGGTTAGGCAGCGGTCTGCAACACCTCCCACGGCGGTTCGAATCCGCCACCGACCTCACACACACAAACACAGCCCAATGGTTAGCCATAGACTGTGTTTTTTTATATGCACAACACGCCAACACGCCATTATCTATCTATTGAACCCCAAATAAAATCGAAAAAAGTATTTTTTGAAGGCAAATATGCTAAAACAATATTATTCTGCTATCTTTGTCATCCAGATTTCGACGTTTCTGCCCTTTTAAACAATCCATGCTTTCGTTGTCGTATCGGTGTCTTTCTATTTATCTAAAATACAATGTTTGGTCTTGAAAACTTTTAGCCTAAAAATAATCGCTTTTATTAGTCTGCTCACACTCGCAGCACCGCTTTTTGCCCAAGCGCAAATTGCCAACTACACCTTTTTGCCCAAAAACAAGCAACTCTATCAGCGTAGCCTCACCACCGACAGTGCCGTGGTTCGCATTGCAGGGCAAGTGGTCTTGGCAGGCTTCGATAGTGCCATTGTTCGCATCACGTATCCCGCTGGTATTCAAACACTTCGCCAAAAACTAAATTACACAGCAGGTGTCGCAAGTTTTAATTTTTTACCCAAAATAAAAGCCCAACTTTTTAATCATAATTTTCAGGTCATCTTCAAGTCAAGCACCAGCTCCTTTGTCGATAAAACAATCACCGAAGTGGTCTCGGGCGATAGCTATCTGCTCTTTGGGCAATCTAACGCCGTGGCAAGTTTTGCACTTAGCTTAGAAACCAGTGCGGCTTACAAAAATAGTTTCCTTCGCTCGTTTGGCACCACCAATCACCTCGACACCAACCTCATTAGAAACGACCTCAACTGGTACGAAGCAGAAGGCGACAATCAATCGTCGGGCGGCGTGGTGGGGCAATGGGGCTTGGTGATGGCAAAAAAACTCTCCGATGCCCGACAAATACCCATCGCCGTCATCAATGGCTCGGTCGGCGGGCGAAGCATCTCTTATTTTCAACGCAAAAACAGCAACCCTTTCGACATCGCAACCAACTACGGCAGGCTACTCTACCGCTCAAAAGAAGCCAATTTGCAAAATAATTACAGAGCCGTGTTGTTCTATCAAGGCGAAAGCGATGGCTTTAACAACTATCCAGCCGCAAGCTACGTCGCCGCTTTCGATACACTCTACAATGCACTGAAAAACAACTATCCCAGCATTCAAAAAATCTATGTGGTACAAGTCAGACAACTCCAATTTATAGTCGGTAGCAGCAGCTGCAACATCAACGCCGAAACCCTCGTCATAGCCGAATGCCAACGCAACTTGCCCAATACCTACGCCGATGTCAATGTGTTGTCGGTTTCAGGCATCGAACGGCACGACGGTTGCCACTTCAAATTTATAAATGGCTACGAAAAACTCGGCACAGACGCAGCAGCCAAAATACTCAAAGACCTCTACAACACACCCAACACACCCAACATAGAACCGCCAAACATCAAACGCATCTACTTTGCAAACCTCGCCAAAAGCCAAGTCGTTCTCGAAATGAAAAGCACAACAGACAACCTCGTGTGGCAAAGCGGCTCCCAAATCAATTTTAGGTTTGAAGGTTCAGGCGTGCCAAACGTCGTTTCGGGCTATGCCTCTGGGCGAAACTATATACTCAATCTCTCATCTGGATTTACAACCAACCCAGCAAACATCTCACACGTGGGGCATGCCGGCGTTGGACCGTCGCCCGTCAATGGCAACGGCATTGGGCTGCTGCGTTTTTATAACCAACCCATTTTACCAAAACCAAACTCGCCGCCAGCACCCAATTTTACCCACAACCCACCGTTTGGATTCATCAACACAACCAACTTTGCCTTCAACGCTCTGAGCTCCACAGACACCGATGGGGTAATCACCAACTACGCATGGAATTTTGGCGACGGCAGCATAGCAATGGGCATATACTCTGCACACACCTACACACAGCCCGGTCTATACAATGTGAGCCTTTGTGTCAGAGACGACAGCAACGCCGTGAGGTGTATCCAAAAACAAATTCGGGTTTTTCCTGCTCCAAATGTTGCCCCGACGGCAGCTTTTAACATAAATCCTACTTTTGGCTATCGTGGCAGCACCAACTTTTTAATGAATGGCTCGCCTTCATCAGACCCCGATGGCACACTGATTGAATACCG
>JAYWHZ010000207.1:0-2950 GCA_043777395.1 Bacteroidota bacterium | reverse complement strand
AATCAAGGTTTTGAACCCCAACTGCTCACCGCAAGGCTCGGCAAGGACTTCAACTGTGTGCCGTTTTCTAAAACACGGGTGGCAACCGAAAATTTTGAAACAAGCGGAAAACAAGAGAACCTCTCGGGCTACGATGTGTTTATCTATGGCGACAGAAACCTATACAGACCAAGCGAAACGGTGAATATTGCAGGGATTTTTAGAAAAAACGACCTCTCCAATCCACCACAATTGCCCATCAAAATCGCTATCATGACACCCGACGGCTCAAACTTTAAGACAATTAGAAAAATATTGAACCAAAACGGCGCTTTTGAAACGCAGATACCGCTGCCAAACACCGCCCCGACGGGCGTATATACAGCCAATATCTACACCGCAAATGATGTCTTTATCACCTCAAAAAATATTTTGGTCGAAGAATTTATGCCCGACAGAATAAAAGTTGAAGCAACATTAGACAAAAAAACCCTCCAAATAGGCGAAAAAACCACCCTCAACATCACGGCTACCAACTTATTTGGTCCGCCGGCAGCAAACCGAGACTACCAAACAGAATTCACAATCAGACGAACAACCTTTGAACCCAAAAATTTTAAAGGCTATCGGTTCGAGATAGAAGGCACAGAAAATAACTTTGAGGAAAGCCAAACACGGCAAGGCAAAACCGACCCGCAAGGCAAAGCAAGCCAAATATTTGAGATACCAAACGCCTATGCCAACACCGGACTCCTCGAAGCAGACTGCTTCACAACGGTGTTTGATGAAACGGGACGGAGCGTAAACCGACGACAAAAAGTGCCTATATTCACACAAAATGTGTTTTTCGGACTCAAAACAAACGATGACTACACCCCAACAGGCACCCCAATAAACATTCCAATCGTTGCCCTAAACCCACAAGGACAAATCTTAAACGGAAAGCAAGCAAACCTCAAACTGATACAACACGAATACAAAACAGTACTCAACAAAGAAGGCGAATATTTTAAATACCGCTCCGAAAAAGTAGAGAAAATAATAATAGATAAAACATTAACAATCAATCAAATAAATACATTTTTTTCATTCACACCAAGAGTATCAGGCGAATATGAAATCCGAATATCAGCACCCAACGCCAGCAGCTATACCAAAATGGTCGTTTACAGCTACGGCTTTGGAAACACCACAAACAGCTCGTTTGAAGTCAATAACGAAGGCAAAATAGACATCGAACTGGACAAAGAAAAATATCAAGTCGGCGACAAAGCAACCATCTTATTCAAAACACCTTTCTCTGGAAAACTACTCGTAACCATCGAAGGGCAAGGCAAAATATTAGAACACCGATACCTCAACACCGACAAACGCTCGGCAGCATTGACTGTCGAAGTCAAAGAAAATTTTGCACCAAACGTCTATGTCTCCGCAACATTATTTAGACCACACGCCCAATATGACCTGCCGCTGACCGTCGCACACGGCTTTCAAGCACTCGAAGTCGAAAACCCAAACACCAAAATCCCCATAACCATCAACGCAACAGCAAGCAGCCGCTCCAAAACAAAGCAAAAAATAACCCTCCAAACCCAGCCAAACGCCACCGTGAGCATCGCCGTCGTCGATGAAGGCATCTTGCAAATAACCAACTACGACACCCCAAACCCACACCAACACTACTATGCCAAACAAGCCCTATCGGTCAATAGCTACGACATATACCCTTATCTTTTTCCCGAAATATCGCCCAACACGATGCTCTCGGGCGGCGATATGAGCGACATGAGCAAGCGAGTCAATCCATTGACCAACAAACGGATAAACCTCGTGGCTCGCTGGAGCGGATTGATGCAAACCAACAGCAGCGGACAAGCCGAATACGAATTTGAAATACCGCAGTTTTCGGGTAGCCTGCGTGTGATGGCTGTCGTACACAAAGACAAAGCCTTTGGCTCTGCCTCCAAAAACATCACGGTTGCAGACCCAATCGTGATAAGTAGTGGATTACCTCGCTTTGCATCGCCGCAAGACACCATCGACATTCCCGTAACCATCACCAACACCACCGCCAAAAACGCCACAGGACAAACGACCATCAACACCTCGGGACTGCTCCAAACCATCGGCAGCAACACGCAAACCACAACCCTGAAACCCAACAGCGAAACCCAAATCTTGTTTAGAGTCTTTGCCAAAAGTGCCATCGGGCAAGGGGAAATAAAAATAATAACCAATGCTCTGGGCGAACAATTTACCGAAACCACAACCCTAAACATCAGACCTGCTTCGGCACTTCAAAAAATATCGGGATTCGGAACCATAAAACCAAACACAACCCAAAACATCAACATTGCTACCAAGCAATTTATAGCCGCATCGGTCAATAAAAAACTGACCATCGGCAAATCGCCGCTCATTGCCCTGACCAAAAGCTTGCAGTATCTGGTTCAATATCCACACGGCTGCGTAGAGCAAATTACCTCTTCGGCTTTTGTGCAACTCTACGTTCAAGACCTCTCAACAACGACGCTCAAAGGAAACCCAAACGACAACATACAGCAAGCCATCAAAAAACTTCAACTTCACCAAATCTACAACGGCGGATTGGCATACTGGAAAGGCACAAGCGAAGTGAGCTGGTGGGGAAGCATCTATGCAGCTCACTTTCTAATCGAAGCCAAAAAAGCAGGCTTCGAGGTCGATAACGCATTCTTAAACAACCTCTTGGCGTTTGTTCAATCCAAATTAAAAGAAAAAAACTTGGTAAATTATGCCTTCAACGCTGGGCAGAACCGCAAAATCATTGCCCAAGAAGTGCCTTATAGCCTCTATGTGTTGGCACTGGCAAACAAACCCGACATAGGCTACATGAACTACTGCAAAGCCAACCTCAAAAACATAAGCACCGACGGCAAATATCTCTTGGCAGTGGCTTACTATCTGTCGGGCGATAAATCGAAGTACACCA
>JAYWHZ010000206.1:0-2946 GCA_043777395.1 Bacteroidota bacterium | reverse complement strand
CACCCGAAAACACGTGCATCAGGTTTGGCAACACTCGGAGTTGATTGTCCATGGCGGCGGCTTCGGCGTTGTAGGTTCCGTTGCAGGTTTGCCCGTATGAGGTCGAGGTTATTCTGATGCCAGGGTTGTTGTAGAGTGTGTTGGCTTGCTGTATGGCAGGATAGACCGATGTGGCTCCCGAGCCAGTGCTTCCCACCTGATAGACGTAGAGCGTTGCTCCCCAAGCCATGCCTCTGCCCTTGGGGTCAAAGTTTCCGGCACCGGCTATCGTGCCTGAGGTGTGGTCGCCGTGTGTGCCTGCCGTACTCATGCCAGCGGTTTGTATGTATCTGCCTTTTGAGTCAATGTGTGGACCCACAAAACCGTCGTCGTTTACGGCTACGGTCATGCCTGTGCCGTTGTAGTTTCGGCTGCCGATGCCCAAAAATTCGGTTTGTAGCGGACTAATTCGGGAGCCTGTTCGTGAAGTGTTGTTTTCGGGATAGGGCGGCTGGTCAATGGCTTGTATGTAATTGATAAAAGGCATGTTGGTTAATGTTTCTATGCCAGCAAATGGTGTTCTTATCTTGATGTATTTGGTGATGTTGTCGTGGCTGATGATGGTCAGGCTTGGGTTTTGGCGAATGGTTGATAGTGCTTTATCAAAATTGATGTTTGAGAAACAAGTTAGCAACACATCTATGGTTTTTGGTGCATTCAATGCCCAAGCAGGGTAGTTTTTGTTAAATAATTCGGGCGATAGCTTGTAGTGTTGGTCTATGTTTATGAGGCTTCTGATGTCAAACCGTGTGAGTTTCAATAGATTGTAGCCTTTTGGGATAGCAGCTTCGTAAGCCAAATTGGGTAGATAATTCATTAACAAAATACCTTCTGATGCCAATGCTTTGGTTTGGGTTTGGGTAGGTATGTTATTAAACTGAATGATTTTGTAGAAATAACCCTCTACGACCGTTTCCGAAGGTTTGGCGTTGGCATAAGCCTCTATGTTGGGTTCTACCGACAGGGTTGCATTGCGCAGGGCAATATCAAATTTTGCGTTGCGATTTTGGGCATTCGTCTTGTAGGGTATGCTTATACTACAAGCAATTAGTAGCACCAACATGAGTGCTTGATGATTAAATCTTGATGACATTTGTGTTGTGCGATGGTTTGAAAATAAGGTTGATGGGTTTATAAAAAATAGAGACTATATCTGATGCTTTGGAGCAATGGATTTTCGATAAGTTGAAACTATCATCTCAAAAATATGATTCATAAATTGGTTCAATCTAAAAAACATCAACAACTTGTTTTGCCTTTTGTGATAAACCGATTACAAAAATACTGTATTTATTGATAATAATCCAAACATTATTTCACCATTACTCTATCACATTCAAATATACTCTCAAAAGTACTTTAAATACAATCAGCAGAATGAATTAATAAAACAAAAAACTATTGCGGTAGTACTATCTGGTTTTAAATTAGGACTGATGATTTTAAAAAGATTTATGGAATCGAAAAGCAAAAGTAATTAATTTTATGAATTGTTAATCTATTCTCTAATTTATTATTTATTTTTATTGGCTATCCTGGTATTTTTTTGGTGAGCAATGTATTCTTTGACCAAAAAAAACAGCAAGACCACATATTCGAGCGTTACCAAATACAGATTTTCTTTGTAGGGCATGGTCTCGTAGGTGCTATAACTCAAAAAAACAAGCAGCGACCACACGATTCCCAATCGGTTTTTTGCCAAGATAGAAAACGCCAAAACGCTCCCGATATACCAAGGGTGAACCGTCGTAGCCAATAAAAAATAAGCCATCAATGCCAAAAAAATCTGGTTAAACAATGTTTCGGCTGGTCGTTTTCTCAAAGCAAAAAAAAGGATAAAACCCGCCGATAAAAGTAAAAAAAACTTGCCTACGATGCCAATCGGGTTGTAGCCCACCAGCCAATAGCCCAAAGTCCGAACGAGATAGTAAAGGCTTGCATTAAATTCAAATTTTTGGAAATAAAGCCCAATACTCGACATCAAATTGGCTGCCAACTGAACATCAAAAAAGGGTAAAAACAAGATTATTGAAAATAAAAAAACGGCACAACTGTAAAAAACCATTCTCCAAAAACCAATCTGACGCACCAAAAACGGCAACGTTATCAAGGGCAATAGTTTCACACAAACCGCCAAAGCCAAAGACAATGCCGAACCCATCAAGACCCAAAAAGTTGGTTTATAATGGTTTTGTTTCAGGCAACAGAACGCAAAGAGCCAGCCGCCCAACATTAAACCTTCGTGGTGTAGATTGCCCGTTATCTCTATCAATATCAAGGGATTAAAGGCATAGAGAGCTGCAAATCGGGTGTTTTTGTTGCCGAGTTGGTAGATAGAAAAAATGGCTAACCCATCGCCTAAAATCAACCAAAATCGCTGCCATAAAATATTTAAAAACACGTTGTCGGCAAACAAAAACGTACCGCTCCCAAAAATATATTGACACACAGGCGGATAAACGGTGTGGTAGTTGGGCGAATTGAGTTGCAAAAACAAGGCGTTCAGTTCGGCGTTGCCAACATGGTTTTTGATATAGAGCGAAGGCAAGACCAGATAGGGGTTTTGAAACTGGGCAAGCAGGCGACCGTCCCACAAAAATCGGGTATAATCGTTGCTCAAAAGGGGCATAAAACCACACAAAATCAAACGCACCAACAAGGCTAACACCAACAATTTTGACACATCACAACGCTCAAAAAATGGCATTAATTTAAAATAATAAAGCCCAAAAGCACCCGAATAAAACGCCATCAACACCCAAAAATGCGTTCGTTCTGTACACATCACACCAACGATGAGCAACCCAAAAACGCATAGAAAAGCGACAAATCGGGTCATTTATCGACTTGAAAAAAATAATCGGTCTGCATCGTGCATTCATAATCCAAAACACCCGAAGCCACCAT
>JAYWHZ010000205.1:0-2977 GCA_043777395.1 Bacteroidota bacterium | reverse complement strand
CTTATCGTTTCGTTGTCTTGGAGGTTTGGTGCCACGGGAACGAGTACAAACAGATTTTCGCAGCCCTCGGGAGCCGCCGTGGGGTCGGTCAGTGAGGTTACAGACACATAGAAAAGCGGTTTGGAGGGCCATTGTGGGTTGGTGTATATCTGGTCGGCGTGTTGGTCAAGTCCTTCATGAAAAAAGAGATTGTGGTGCAACAGATTTTTAAGTTTTTTGTTTATTCCCAAATAAAACAGCAACGACGAGGGCGCCATTGTCCTGCTATCCCAGTAAGTATCTGAATAGTTGCGGGTTTTTTGGGAGAGGAGTTTGGTGTCGGTGTGGTGGTAGTCGGCAGACGAAATGACTACATCGGCGGTGTAGATGTTTTGGTCTGTTACCACCGATTGCACGATTTTACCGTTGTCGTTGATGGCTGTTACGGTTTCATTGAATAAAAATTTTACGCCTTTTTCTTCGGCGAGTCGCTGCATGCCTTCCACGATTTTGTACATGCCGCCCTTTGGGTACCAAGTTCCCAAACTCATGTCGGCGTAGTTCATCAGTGTGTAGAGTGCGGGTGTATTTTGGGGCAAAGCACCCAAAAACAAGACTGGAAACTCTACGATTTGGAGCAGGCGAGGGTGTGTAAAATATTTTCTGACGTGGGAGCGGATAGACGAAAAGAGGTCTAATTTGAATGCTTGCGGCAGGTATTTGGGTTTGAGGAGTTCCAAGATATTCAATGAAGGCAGATAGACAAATTCGTTAATGCCCACTTCGTATTTGTATTGTGCTTGTTTTAGGAAAGTGTTTAGTTTTTTGCCAGTGCCTGGTTCTATTGATTCAAAAAGGCGTTCGAGTTCGTCCATAGATGAGGGTAAATCTACGGCATCGTTTTTGCCAAAATAGACTCTATATGAGGGCGAAAGGCGTTCTATGTGGTAATAATCGTTGCGTTTTTTACCAAATTTTTCAAAGTAGGCATCAAAAACGTCGGGCATCCAATACCAGCTCGGACCCATGTCGAAGGTAAAACCTTGTTGGGCCATGGTTCTGGCTCTGCCGCCTGCGATGGCGTGTTTTTCGATTACGGTTACGTCGTAGCCTTTGTGTGCAAGGTGGGTCGCAGCCGACATACCCGAAAATCCTGAACCGATGACAAGGGCTTTTTTTGGCATTAAAAAGTGAGTTTATTTTAAAATGTTGGAATGTATGTAAATGCAAAAATACAAAAAATTATTTAAAAACCAATACATAGAAGCCATAATTTTGTTTTATGATTTTTTTTTGGTTTAAATTAAAAAAAACCTTTGGTTTTTGCATACCCAAAGGTTTTGAATGTATAAATATCTATTTTTGTAGGTTAGTTTTGTGGTTATGAAGCCAAACCCATGCCATACATTGAGCCATAGACGTGGAGTTTGCGTTTTAGGATTTGGCGTGCAAGGTGTATGCGTGTTTTGACGGTTCCGATTGGGATTTTGAATGCCTCGGCAATTTCTTGGTATTTGAAGCCGGTGTAGTTCATCTTGAAAGCGTCTTTGAGCTCGACTGGAAGGGTGTCGATGGCGGCGTTGATGTCTTCTAAGACCAACCGGCTTTCGCCAAGGTTTTGGTACACCTGCGTGACCTCCGACGAGTCGATAAAATACTGGTTGTCGGTCTTGTCTAAAAACGTATTTTGCTTCATTTTGCGGCGATAGGCGTTGATGAATGTATTTTTCATGATGGTATAGAGCCAGGCTTTGAGGTTGGTATCTGGCTTATATTTACCAAAATGAACAAAGGCTTTGAGTAGCGTTTCTTGAAATAAATCGTTGGCATCCTCGTGGTCTTGTGTCAAATAATAGGCATAGTTTTTTAGGCTCGGCGAACAATTTTTTACTTCTGCTTCATAGTTGGAGGGCATCATGGGTGTGTGTTTTATTTGTTTCGATGATTAACGACACAAAGGTAAACATTATTTTATGAACATCAAAATTTTTGTTTAATTATTTTTTATTTTAGTTAAACAAAAATAGATATTAATTAATTTATAAATCAATAATTAAGACTTAAATTAATAAAAAAAATATTTATATATCTGTAAATTAATTAAATACACATTAAAAAATAATAAATAATTTAATATAGGGCTAAAAAAAATGTTTAAAACAATTTGCTATTTATTAAACAAAAAGAATATTTATTTGAAAAAAATTACTGTGAAGAAAAACATGGACTTTGCAGATTACCCAAAAACGCAAAAAGTCGCTCAAAAACATCAAAAACCCTTTGGATACGATGCGATAAATGCTGGCGTATTTTGCATTGTATAGTTTGGTTGAAGTGTTATTTTTTTTCAATCCATTGATTTGAATAAAATTAAAAAATTTTTTGAAATTTGTTTTGTGGTAATGAAAATAATATATAAACTTACAGAAAGTTGATTGGACTTGCGTCAATACGTGAGTTAGGCGTCAGCTTACAGACAAACCCACTAACTAATAAACATTTTTAAAATTAAACAATTAAGCAAATGAATAAAAAAAATTTAAACTCATTTTTTTGTCTTCTAATGACGACACTATTATTAACCAGTTGTAAATCAATTGGACTACTTTCAAACAAAAATTCGTGGTTGCCTGACGAAATTGAAAGCTTTGGCGACTTTTTTGGAATTTGTTTTGTTTTGCAGATTTCAATACTTTTAACCGGTATTTTTCTTGGCAAAGGTGGTTCATTAGTTTTACATTTTATTTGGATATTATCTTATAGAGATTATGGTTTTTTCATGGTTCTATTTCTATTGTTATTTGGACTTTTTAGCCTAATTGGACTTTTTAGCCTAATAAGTTTTTTAATCAGTTTACTTAATTTGTTTAGGAGAAATGTAATAACGGCAGAATGAAACATACAAATAGAAAAATGTTTAATTGCGTCTAAATATTTGATAGTTAGTTGTTTATGTATTATGAATTAAAAAAAACGGCAGAATGAAATATACAAGTGT
>JAYWHZ010000204.1:0-10228 GCA_043777395.1 Bacteroidota bacterium | reverse complement strand
CCAAAAATTGGTCTTCGACAATTACTACACCAAGCACCTCCTCAGGCTGCCCGCAAGCCAATGGCCCGAACCCGTCAACCGCTCATTCAAACACGTAAACAACGAGATATACACCATGATGCAAGGACCCAGCGAGTTCAAAGTCGGTGGAAGACTCATCAAATGGGATAGAATGAATGAACTCAAAACCATCAGTGTGCCAACGCTCATGGTCGGTGCAAAACACGACACGATGGACCCCCAAACCATGGAAAAACAAAGCGAATTGGTTCAAAATGGCACGTATCTCTACTGTCCAAACGGCGGACACCTCGCCATGTGGGACGACCAGCAAGCATTCATGAATGGTGTCATCAAGTTTATTCAAGGGGTAGATAAAGAAAATAAATAATTACACAACCTAAACGCAAACCGAAACCAAGATTAAAAAATACCTATGATTCAACTCGATACCTTGGAGCAAAAATCACCAACAGCCACTACATTGAGAGACCTCTACATCGGAATTCCCGCCGAGCTCAACACCGACGAAAGAAGAGTAGCACTCACACCCCAAGCCGTCAAAATGCTCACAGCAGCAGGAAGCCAGATACTCGTCCAGACCCAAGCCGGCGTGCAAGCCTCATTCTCCGACGAAGCCTACTCGCAAGCAGGTGCCCAAATAGTCCATTCATCAGAAGACCTCTACAAAGCCAACATCATACTCAAAATAGCGCCACCAACCATAGCCGAACTCAACCTGATGAGCAGAGGGCAAATCGTGCTATCGGTCTTGAACTTACCCAACATAAAACCCGAGTTTTTAGAAAAACTACTCCAAAAAGAAGTCATCGCCATCGCCTACGAATACCTCAAAGACCTATCGGGCAGTCTGCCCATCGTCAGAAGCATGAGTGAGATAGCAGGCTCAATGGCAATGCTCATTGCCTCCGAAAACTTAAACCAACAGGGCAAACTACTGGGCAACATCACCGGGCTGCCACCCTCCAAAGTCGTCGTTTTGGGAGCTGGCACCGTTGGCGAATATGCCACCCGAATAGCACTCGGGCTGGGAGCCGAAGTCAGGGTTTTTGATAATTTTCTCTACAAACTCCGTCGCCTCCAAAATGCCATCGGTCAGCGTGTGTTCACCTCGGTGCTCCAACCCGAAATCGTAGCCAGCGAGCTCGCCAGAGCCGACATAGCCATCGGAGCCATCTACTCACACACAGGGCAAACGCCCCAAATCGTGAGCCAAGAGCTGGTTCGAAACATGAAGCCCAATGCCTTCATCGTAGATGTGAGCATAGACCAAGGGGGCTGTTTCGAGACCTCAAGACCCACCACGCCAAACGACCCAACATTCAGCATACACGGCATAACGCATTTTTGTGTACCCAACATACCCTCCAGAGTTCCAAACACAGCGAGCATCGCCATCAGCAATATTTTGGCACCGCTGCTCATGGCTGCAAGCGATAAAGGGGGCATAGAAAATTATATCTTTCAAGCCAAAAATGTGCTCTCGGGTGTGTATGCCTACAAAGGGCATCTGACAAACGCTTATCTTTGCACCAAATTTGGGTATAAATACACCAATCTAGACATGATAGCGGCGGCAAGGATGTAAACAAAAAATTGGGGATAAATTTATAGCTTATTGGCTTTTTTGGTGGTTTTGCCTTTGCCCGCTGGCTCAGCCGTTTTTCTGAAATCAAAATTGCTTTGTGCCTCGTTGATGAGCGTCACGGCATCGGTAGAACCCACAATGCGTTCGATTTCTTTGCCGCTCTGGTTGAGGAACAAAAGCGTTGGGTAATGCTCTATTTTATACAAATCGACGAGGTCTAAACCTGCAAAAAGGGCAATATCCACCTCATAGTTGATGTAGCTGCTGTTCATGTAGGTATGAAGGTTGGGTTCGGTAAAGATTTCGGCTTTTAGGAACTTGCAGGGCAGACACCATTCGGCGGTAAAATAAACAAAGACGGGTTTGTTTTGTTGCTTGGCAATTTGCAGCACCCTATCGAGCGAAATGCTGTCTGACAGGTGCAAAAAATCTATTCCCAACCTATGGATTTCATTGGTGCGGCTGGTGTCGTCGATGCGTGATGGGTTTCCATCGGCATTAGAAACGCCAACGGGGTTGGTTTGAGACCACACATTTTGGGATAGGCATAGGAAAAGTATTGCTGCGGCTATTTTTTTCATTTGGGATGATGTTTCAATCTTTAACGCCAGATATATTTTTATATTTCTTTGTTGGGTTTGTATTATTGGAAGTTGTTTAAACTTTTTAATTTTGATTAATAAATTTGGATAAATCGCCTTTTTAGGGGCAGAGATTAACCATCTTTGCCTTCTATAACCGAAAGTTTAAACAACCTCTTGGTTGGCAAAAGTAGGTTAAAAAATTTATTTAATCGATTTTTATTTTGTTGTTGTTGTCTGCACGATAAAAAAACACATTAAAAACATGTAATATATTGAACTTGTTTGTAACCAAAAATTTAAACAGCCTCAATGACCACATAGCAAGCCTCAAAAAAATTTGCGTTTGGCGTGTTGGGTTTAAGGTTTTTTGGTTTTATTTTAATACATCAGAAGAGATGCAAAACTCATGATAATCTATATTTTTTGGATTGAAACAACTTTGAACGTTGGCATCGTTTTTGCAATCTTGCTATCTGGTTAAAGATATAACCACAAAACCATAACAATTAACCATTAAAACACAAAAATGTACAAATCACTATTTATTTTAACGCTTTTGACAGCCACGTTGCTCGTTGCTCAAAATGCCTCTGCACAATCGGGAAAGCCAAGCAAGGAAGCCAAGCAAAATGTTGATACAGAAAAACAACGCAACAAAAACAAGGCAGAGTCTGACCGTGAAAACGAAAAAGACAGAAACGAAATCGAAAAAGACAGAAACGAAGCCCAAAAAGAACGCAATAAAAACCAATCAGAGGCAGACCGTGAAAGCGAAAAAAACAGAAACGAAGCCGAAAAAGAACGCAATAAAAACCAATCAGAAGCAGACCGTGAAAGCGAAAAAAACAGAAACGAAGCCGAAAAAGAACGCAACAAAAACAAGGCAGAAGCAGACCGTGAAAACGAAAAAGACAGAAACGAAGCCGAAAAAGACAGAAACGAAGTCGAAAAAGAACGCAACAAAAACCAATCAGAAGCAGACCGTGAAAGCGAAAAAAACAGAAACGAAGCCCAAAAAGAACGCAACAAAAACGAAAAAGATAGAAACAAAGGCGAAAAAAAAGATAAAAAAAATTAAACAACAACGCCCCACAAAAAAGGCACCTCATAACAAAAAAAAAGAACAAAGCGGCTTGTCCCCTTTGTTCTTTTTCATTTAACGGCTCGCAAACGTGCCAACAATCACAATAATCAACACACTTTTAATGCAACCCTAAAACACAAAAGGCGTAAACGGATAACGCTCGTTCCAGAGCTCCACCACAACATCGCTGATGCGTTTGCGAAGCCCATCTAAATTCTGACGGTTTTGAGCCGACACAAAAATACATTCGCCGTTGCTCTTGGCTATCCAACTCTGCTCCAACTCCTCCAAAGTCATCTCCTGCTTGTCGTATGCCGAAAACACATGGTCAGGAACATTGTCGGGCTGCTTTTTTATCAAATCAATCTTATTAAAGACCACAATCATCTTCTTATCCACCACCTTCATCTCTTTCAAGGTCTCGGCAACGGCGTGCATCTGTGCCTCAAAAGTCGGGTGCGACACATCGACCACATGAAGCAGCAAATCGGCTTCTCTCACCTCGTCGAGCGTCGATTTGAAAGACTCGACCAGATGATGGGGCAGCTTTCTGATAAACCCAACCGTGTCGCTCAACAAAAAAGGCACTTGCTCATAAACCACCTTGCGAACCGTCGTGTCCAAAGTGGCAAACAATTTGTTTTCGGCAAACACATTGGCTTTGCTGAGTTCGTTCATCAACGTCGATTTGCCCACGTTGGTGTAGCCAATCAATGCAACCCTAATCTGCTTAGAGCGGTTTTTGCGTTGCGTAACAAACTGCTTGTCTATATCGACCAATTTTGTTTTGAGCAAGCTGATTCTATCTCGCAGAACCCTTCGGTCGGTCTCTATCTCGGTTTCGCCCGGACCCTTCATGCCAATGCCGCCTTTTTGGCGAGAGAGGTGCGTCCAAAGCCCTGTCAGTCGGGGCAGTAGATATTCGTTTTGAGCCAGCTCGACTTGTATTTTTGCTTGTGCCGTCTTTGCCCGTTGGGCAAAAATATCGAGTATCAGGTTGGTTCTGTCCAAGACTTTGCAGTTTTCTACGAGGTGTATTTCTTTTAGGTCAATCTCAATATTTCTGATTTGCTTGGGCGAAAGTTCATCATCAAAGATGACGATATTGACCTCATGCTCCAAAATATATTGGGCTATCTCTTGCAGCTTGCCCTTGCCCACAAAGGTGCGGTTGTCGGGGTGTTCGAGTTGCTGCGTAAAGACTTCGACGGTTTGGGCTCCGGCGGTTTCGGCAAGAAAGGCGAGCTCTGCCAAATATTCGTAGGCTTGTGCTTTGACTTGGGTGCTTTCTATCAAGCCGACCAGCACGGCGGTTTCCTTTTTGGGTTCTGTTGTGTATAGTTTTTGTTCTGTCAAGGTGTTGTTATGTTATAATTTTTAAGTTTTTTTAATTCAAAAATTAAATTTTAGGTTGTGTATGTTTTTTATAAAGTACGGTTTCCCACCCACACAAAGCGGCGGTTGATGTAGTCGGGATTGGTAAATGAGGCATTGCCCGCAGGGTTTCCGCCCGTAACATGAAAATCGGAGAATGCCGCATGTTGATTAACAAAAACGCCGCCTATCAGGTTAAACGACACGGGCGTGAAGGCATTGTTCATTATTTTTGCGACTTCTTTTTGTGTTTCTGGGTTGGTGGTGTAGCAAGCACACGAGATAGCACCGTGTTTGAGAGCCGTTTGTTGGGCAAGTGTGATGCTTTGTTTGGTGTCTTTGGTTTTGATGAGCAAGACGATGGGTCCAAACCATTCTTTTTCGTAGAGTGCTGTTTGGTCTGCATCTATTTGCAGCACGGCAATTGAGGCTGTGAGTGCATCTTTGAAGTCCGAGTTTTCTATGTCTTGTGAGGCTAATAATATTTTTGCGTCTGTCTTTTGTGCTTCGCCGATGCGGTTGTGTGTGTGTTGGTTTTGGATGCAGCCCAAGACATTGGCGCCCATTTTTGGGTTGTTGGCAATGGCATCGATGCTCTGGGCGAGTGTTTGGCAGAGTTCGTCGAAGGTTTTGTGTCCTTGTTCGGTGTGGATGCCGTCGGCTGGGATAAAGAAATTTTGCGGAGCGGTACACATCTGTCCCGAGTAGAGCGATACCGAGAAGGCGAGGTTGTCGCACATGGCTTTGAGGTTGTCGGTAGAGTCTATGATGACGGCGTTGATGCCTGCTTTTTCGGTAAAGATGGTTTTTTGGTTGCTTTGCAATGTTTCGAGCCACGTGCCGAATTGAGAGTTTCCGGTATAGTCTATGAGTTTGATGTTTGGGTCTGTGGCAAGGTCTTTGGTTAGCGGGTGAGCAGATGTATCGGCGGCGAGTTGTATGGTGTTTGGGTCAAGGTTTATTTGGGACAAGACGTTTTGCATTTCGGCTACCACGATGGCAATTGGGAGTATGGCTTTTGGGTGTGGTTTGACGATGACGGAGTTTCCTGCCATGAGGTTTGCAAAGATGCTTGTGAGGGAGTTCCAAGTGGGAAAAGTGGAGCAGCCGATGACTAATCCGATGCCTTTTGGTATTGGCGACCACGTTTTGTGTAGTGTGATGTTTGATTTTCCCATTGGTTTTTCCCAAGTGGCGGTTTGTGGAAACCGTGTGAGTTCGGTATAAGCCATAGCGATGGCTTCTAATGCTCTGTCGTTGGCGTGTGGTCCTGAGGCTTGAAAAGACATGACAAACGACTGCCCTGTGGTGTGCATGGTGGCGTAGGCGATGTCGAAGAATCGGTTTTTGATTTGTTCGAGGCATTCTATGAGTATTCCTGCCCGTTCGTTGATGGTTGTTTGAGCCCATTGTGGTGCTGTTTGGAGGGCATTTTTGATGAGTATTTTGTCGGCAAAGACCGGGTAGCGAATTCCCAGCCCGAGTTGTAGATAGGGTGATACTTCTTCGCCTTCGAATCGGAGTGGGTTTGTTTGTAGTAGTTCGCTAAAATCGGTGTTCATCATTTGTTGAAAATCTGCGAGTCCTTTTGCTTGTGCTTGTTCGCCGTAGGCTTTTGGGTTTTCGGGATATTGTGCAAAATATTCTCTATTTTGGTTTGCTTTTATGGCTGTTTGTAGTATTGATTGGTGTTGGTCGTAGAATGACATTGTGTGGTGTAGAGATTTTTGGGTTTGAGAGATTTTTGTGTGTGTGTTTGGGTTTGAACAACATTTTTTTTGTTCAAATAGTTGGTCTTCAAAAAAATATCTCTTGTTTATTGAGATTATTTTGGGGTTTTGTATTTTTTAGGTTTTGTGTTTTTGGTGTTATTTTTGTTTTAGTTTATGGTCATTGGCACTTCTATGAGCAGGATTTGGGTGTTGTTTGTGGCTTCTATTGTTGTGGTTTCTGTGTTGCAGATACCAAAGCCGTCACGGGTGTTCAATTCTTGACTATTGACCACCACATCGCCTTTGAGTACAAAAACATACAAGCCGTTTTGGTTATTTTTCATGGTATATTGGGTTTTGAATCCCTTGTCGAAGTCGCCCATGTGAAACCAAGCGTTTTGGTGAATCCAGATGCCTTCATCGTTTTGATTTGGCGATAGGACTTGTTGTAATTTATTTTTTCTGTCTTCTTTTTTTAGGGTAGTTTGTTGGTAGCGTGGCGTTACATTTTTTTTGTTGGGCAGAATCCATATTTGCAAAAATTTGACTTGTGCGTCTTTGTTTTTGTTGTATTCGCTGTGTTCAATGCCTGTTCCTGCACTCATTATTTGTATGTCGCCATTGTGAATAACGGTTGTATTGCCCATGCTGTCTTTGTGTTCCAAGTCGCCTTCTAATGGTATGGATATAATTTCCATGTTGCTGTGTGGATGCGTCCCAAAGCCCATACCTGCCGCCACGGTGTCGTCGTTTAGAACCCTCAAAACGCCAAAGTTCATTCTTTGTGGGTTGTGATAGCCACCAAAACTAAACGTATGGAAGCTTTGTAGCCAGCCGTGATTGGCGTTTCCACGTGTGTTTGCTTTGTGTAAAGTTGTGTTTGTCATTTGATTTATCTGGTTATTTTTTAAAATTATTGTTCTTACGGTTTATTTTCCAAAAATTGGTTGTCGAATGCGTTTATTTTGACATAGAGGTTGTTTAAACTTTTTAATTTTGATTAATAAATTTGAATCAGCCTCATTTTATCGGTTAGAGATTGCGGGTTAGAGATTAGCCATTTTGCCTTTTATAACCAAAAGTTTAAACAAGTTTTTAATTTGGCAATTGCTCTTTGCGTTTTGGTTTTGATAAACGTTTTTTCTACAAAAATAGTTCTTTTCTTAGAGAAACATGGTTTGCTATGTGGTTTTATTTTGGGGTTTTGGCTTCATGGGGTTTTGTGTTTTTAGCGTTTGAGTGGTGCTTTCCATTTTTTAGAGGCATTGGGTGTCCATGCTTTGATGTCGGCTTCTATGAGTGGTTTGTTGTTGTTGAAGCTTTCGTTTGGGTTTTCGTTTCCCAGTGCCAATGCTTCGTATGCGGTGTTGAGTGCTTGGTCGAAGTTATTTTTTTTGGCAAGCAGCCTTGCTTTTGTCCAGTAGTTGGCAAAATATTTTTTGTTGGCAATAGATTTTTCAATCCATTCGTTTGCTTTGTCGAGGTCTTGGTTGTTTTCGAGATAGAAGCGTGCGGCGTTGTTGTAGGTTTGCCACGAGCGGTCGGCTTCGGCAACCATTTTTTGTATGTTGGCTTCGGCTATTGCTTTGGTGTTGGTTTCTATTTCGAAGGCGAGTTTGATGTGTTCCCACGCCATGGCGATTGTTCCTTTGTTTTCGTTTTCGGTGTTGATGGTGTAGTTTAGGCGTTCTTTTGTTTCGACTACGAAGGTGGTTTTTACTTCAAAAACGGCTACGTCTTCTTTGTCGTTGTAGGCAAAAACGCCTTCGTTTTTGGGGTCGTTGTTGATATAAACAGTCCACGGGGCATCTTTCATGGGTTTTATGAAGAGCGAATAGGTGCCTGCTTTGACGTTTGTTTTGTTGATGGCTACGTCGGTCGAAAACGTGATTTTGGTTGGTGAGTTGGCGCCTGCTCTCCAGAGTTTGTTGTAGGGTATGAGGTCTCCCCAGACGGTTCTGCCTTTGACGGCGGGTGCCGAGTAGTCTATCGAGATTTTGGTTAGACCCACGATTTGCGACACGCTGGCGGCGGGGCTTAGTTGGGGCAGCTGTTGGGCGGCGGCATTGCGGCTACAAAAGATGAGTGTGAGCAAGCAGAGGCTCATTAAAACATTAGATTTGGTCATTTTTTTTTATTTTTATTTAGTTTTTTGGGAATGGTTTTGGTGTTCTAACTTTTTGTTTAGGTTTGTTTGGGGTTCAATGTTTATTTTACTTTATTCTACTTTCCCGACTTTCGTCTGTTGTCGTGTCGGCATAACATTTGGCAATTTTGGGCTGTCGTCTTTCTGCCTTCGTGCCAAGGTGTTATATGGTCGGCTTCCATTTCGTTTAGTTCAAAAGTTACTCCACACTTTACGCAAACTCCTTCTTGTCTTTCAAAGGCTTCTCTTTTTTGGTTATCGCTAAATGCTCTAATGTTCAAATACCTTTCTTTTCGTGTTAGCACATAAGAGTAAATTCCTTTTTTGTTTTCAACGTCTTCGTCTAACATTAAAGTTGTAACTTTTTCTTCTAATTTCTTAAAGTCAAATTTTTGAGTTTTGAATTCATTGTATAAAATGCCCCAACTTATACCTTTCATTTCTCTTCTGTACTTTGGGAAAGTCGCTTTAATCCAACTAATTACTGCCTGAAAATAAAGCCAAAGTTCATTTGCATTCGGTTCGTTTTGGTTTTTAGACATATAGGCTTCAATTTGGTTGTCCGAAATCCAAGCAATTGCAGTTTCTAAATATTCTTGCCTATTAGGTCGCCCAATTAAATAATCATCTCCTAATTTTGGTCGGCTGTTTTTAGAAAAATATCGTTTTGCGTCTGAAACCCAAGAACCTGAATATACGGCATTTCGCAATTCTTGTTTTGTGAGTTCTTTGCCTGCAATATTGATGGTTTCAAACCATTCTAATTTTTCGCTGTCTTTACCACTACAAAAGTAAACCATCAATTTGTAATCTAAAATATCTGCTTGTTTATCATCAGTTAAATTCTTAAATGCTAAACCATTTACAGAAAAATCGTTTGCCACATATTGGCAAATTGAAATCGTTCTTTGTTGTCCGTCAATAACTTCAAAATTTCCGTCTACACGAACCGCCCAATACATTACATTTAAAGGGAAGTTTTTTTGTAAAGTATCTATCACAGCTTTGCGTTCTTTTTCGCCATATACAAATTCACGTTGATAAGGTGGTCTAATATCTAACTTTCCATCATACCCAATAACACCATTTTCTTCGTTGTCTTGATAGTCTTTGGTTAATTCTCTAACAGTTATTTCTTTGAGTTCTATTTTCATAACTATTCTTCTTCTTTTTTGTAACCTTCATAAAAATAGGATTGTTCTATTCCTTTAAAAATAACGTCTCTATTATCAATATCTACCGAAAGATGGGCAAGTAATAGTGTTTTCAATTCCAAATCGTTTATTGGGCTTCGTTCCATAGCCTGCATATATAATGTTTTATCTACAAACTGCCAGTTTACCACTTTTTTGAGTTCTTTTTTGAGTATCATATCCAGCCAAATCCTTGTGGTTCTACCATTGCCCTCCAAAAAAGGGTGGGCAATATTCATTTCTATGTATTTGGCTATTATTTCTTCAAAAGTGCTTTGTGGCATTTGTTCTATTTTTGACAAGGCTTCTTTCAAATATAAGGCATTGGCAAATCTAAAACCACCTTTTGAAATATTTTGCGTTCTGATTTGCCCAGCAAAATCATACAAATCCTTGAATAAATAGGTGTGTATGGCTTGTAGTCCCTTTGTTGTGCCTACTGCTATCGTGCTGATGTCGCTACTTTCAAACAAGCGATACGCATTTTCTAAACTCTGCTTGTCTATATTTTTCATTATCGTTTGTT
>JAYWHZ010000203.1:0-2984 GCA_043777395.1 Bacteroidota bacterium | reverse complement strand
ATCCATATTTTGTGCCTTGGGTGAGTATCTGGTCGGTTTCTTGTGGTGTAAAAAAACCTTTGTCGCAAAAAACGTCGATGTAGTCGGCGAGTTTTTCGCTGGCTATTTGGGGTATCATTTGTTGGGTGATGAGTTTGATGTAGCCTTGTCGGTCGTTTTTATATTCGGCGGGCATGGCATGTGCGCCCAAGAAGGTAGATTTTATGTCGATTGGGTTGTTTTCTTTTAGTTTTCTGATGACTTTGAGCATTTTTAGTTCATCTTTTAGGGTTAGTCCGTATCCACTTTTTATTTCTATGGCACCTGTTCCGTTTTTTATCATTTCTTTCAGTCTTTTTGAGGCATCGGCATAGAGTTTTTGTGGTGAGGTTTGTTGCAATTTTTTGGCTGAGTTGAGTATTCCACCGCCTTTTTCAAATATTTGTTGGTAGGTCAATCCTTGCGTTTTGTCTATAAATTCGGCTTCACGGCTTCCTGCAAAGACGATGTGCGTGTGTGGGTCGCAAAATGTAGGCAGCAGCATTCCGCCTTTGGCGTTGATGGTTTTGAGGCTGGTTTCGAGACATTGGCTCATGGCTCCGATTTGTGCTATTTTGCCGTTTTCTATGCGTATGAAGGCATCGTTTAATGTTTGTATAGCCTTCATTTCATTTCCACATTTTTTGGCTATTATTTGGTTCGCTATCTGGCAGATGGTACCGATGTTGGTGATGAGTAGGCTGGACATTTGGCGTTAAAATTATTTGGGTCTAAAAATCTGATTAAAAAGGCTGTTGAGTTCTTTTGAGACGTTAAAATAAATCGTTAAACCCATAAAAACAAGCACAATAATACTACTTTTAGCAATGATATTAATAAAATAATTAATTTGAATAATTGAGAAATCATAACTAATATCTGGAACAAAACAAACCAAAACATAGGTAAAAATGGCTATTAATAAAACATAAATCGATTTTTTGGTAAACGGCTGCATCTTAAAAGCAATTAAAACGAATATAAATTTTAGTAATGTATAACAAAAAATAGATAATGCCGTCGCTATTGCTGCACCCGTTACGCCATACATCGGAATGAGCGTATAGGTGGAGTAAAACGTCAATAATGCCAAAAAAACCATTGCAAACATCGTAAATTTGTAGCGTGGCGAGTAGAGAATTATCTCGCCGTTCATGCCCGTTGCCATGTCGGTCAGTTTGCTGATGCCCACAAAAAAGACCACATATTTGCCCGTTTCATACACTTTGGCGTTGGGTATGAGGCTAAAAATGGCGTCGATGTTGCACCAAATCAACAAAAAAACCACTAAGCCAGCGAGCAGCTGATGGAGCGATGTTTGTTGGTAAATATCCAAGATTTTGGCTTGGTCGTTGCGTTGCCAAGCCGCCGAAAGTATTGGAATATTGATTTGCGACATTGTTTTTTTTGGTATTTCGACCACCGTTCCCATGTAGTTTGCCATCGAATAGATGCCCGTAAAATTCCAACCCGCCAAGGCAGGCAGCATCAGCATATCCAATTTTGAGACAAGCAAAGTACCCATGCCACCCAAAATAATATAAAGTCCAAAACCCGACATTTGTTTGAGCAAACGCCAATCGAACCTTGTCCAATCGGGTTTTAGATGCCATTTTTTGAGACTTTTGATATAAAAAACAAGAAAAATAACCTGAATAAAATAGGTCGAACACGAAACATAAATAAACGTGTGAAGAGAAATAAATTTAAAAGCAAAAAGCAGGATAAAAAAACTGTTCATCAACTTCAAAAAAACCTCCCGAATCAACGTTGGCACAGCAATCCTAAAATGCAAACGGCAGTAACTTTCCAACACATTTTGATACATCAACGCAAAGGTCAAAACGGCTATCAGCCAATAATAATCCGTTAATAAATCAGATTTTTTTGAATAAAAAGTAAGTATATCTTCCTTAAAAACAAACATACAGACCAAAAAAATGGCATAACCAAGCAACGGATACAGCAAAATAAAAGGCAAAAAACCATGGTGTTGGGCGTTGTCGTCTCTAAATTGAGGAAAAAATTTATCCGAAATAAATGGCGTTCCCAGCTGCGTAAAAGCCGTAAACAACGTCGAAGCACTCAACAAACCAGCCATCAAACCAATCATCTCTGGTGGCAAAAACTTTGCCGACAAAACCATCAAATTCACCGCACCAATGCCGATTCCAACATAATTGACAACCGAACTTTTGATACTCTGACGCACGACAACTCCCATATTTTTACGGTACAGCCCAAATATTGAAACAACAAAATTAAACTCTAAACCACAAAAATAAGGATAAAATCATAAAAACACACTTTTTATTTTATTCGCAATCAAGTGAGATATTTAATAATAATCATTCAAATTAATAAATATACAGACATAAATTATTGATAATCAATATTTTATAAAAAAAATATTGCGATAGGCTAATAAATAATCCTCAAATTATAAACTAAAAATCACCTTTTTTGCCACTAAAATACCATTTCAAATAATTGTTCATTTGTAAACAATCTCACCACAATGTCTCCAACCAAATCGATAAATCAACCTAAATTTGCCAAACAATTTTAAATCAATCGTCCCTCTAAATTAAATCAGAATGCAATCAAACGATATGTTTCACAAGATAAAATCCTTAATACTGCTTTTGGTCTGCCTCTTTTGCCTCCAAACCATCACACACGCCCAAACACTCACCGATACCAACCTGCCCATTGTCATCATCAATACCGATGCCGCTGCCGCTATCCCAGACGACCCAAAAATTGGCGCCGATATGAAAATTATCTACCGAGGGCAACCACAACGCAACTACCTATCTGACCAAAATACACCCGCTTACCTAAACTACACCGGCAGAATAGCCATCGAAACCCGTGGACACAGCTCCCAAAGCCAAGACAAAAAACCCTATGGCTTCGAAACCCGTATGACCGACAACATCACCAACCGCAATGTGTCGCTGCTC
>JAYWHZ010000202.1:0-2984 GCA_043777395.1 Bacteroidota bacterium | reverse complement strand
TTGATGTTAATCACCGGGATAACAAAAAAAGTGTCGCTTTTGAAATACGCAGACAAGTCGCTGCTTGTGGTGTTCAGGTCCAGTTTTGTGGTGTTGCTTGCAATGGTGTTGGGTTTGGTTGTTGCCATTTCGATGCGTGGCAGCCGCCTGGTCGAGAGGTCTAAGTTCAGTTCGTTGAAGGCATCAAAGTTGGCATTATTTTTTGCCGTCAGGCTCATATTTGTTACCCTCAGGGCGTGCAGTTGTTGTGTTGTTCGGTTGTTGAGTGCCAGCAAAGCACTCAATTGGCTTGCTTCTCTGATGGTGTCGAGGTTCAGTTTGCCCGTTTGGTTGGTGCTCTCGATGGTAAAAGTCTTTGTAAACTTAAAGGGCAAGGTCAAATATCGGCGTTCGCCATCTTTGCAGCACGAGGCGAGAGATAGTCCAAAAATCAACAGAAAAAAAGGCATCAAATAGGGTTGTTTCATCGTTTTATTGTGTGTGTTTTGTTTAATGGATTGGCAAATATAATAAAAAAATAGAGTTTTAGAGATAGTTAAGGCATTAATTTTGATTTTTGAACCATTTCATACCTAAAACAGCCTATCAGATGGTCATTGACCAAGCCGGCGGCTTGCATAAAAGCGTAGCAAATCGTTGAACCCACAAACTTAAAACCCCGTTTGCTCAAATCTTTGCTCAACGCATCGCTTTGGGGCGAGGTAGCTGGCACCGATTTTTGCGTTTCCCAATGGTTTACAATCGGTTCATTGCCCACAAAAGCCCACAGATAAACCCCAAAATTCCCAAACTCTTCCCTGATTTTTATAAACGCTTGGGCATTGCCAACGGTTGCTTCTATTTTTAATTTGTTTCTGATAATCAATGGATTTTGTGCCAATTCTTCCAACTTTTCGCCGTTGTAGCGGGCTATCTGGCGGTAGTCAAACCCATCAAAAGCCGCCCTAAATCCTTCTCGTTTTTTGAGAACGATAGCCCAACTCAAACCCGCCTGAAAAGTGTCTAAAACAATAAATTCAAACAGTTTCCCGTCATCAAACAAAGGTTTTCCCCATTCGGTGTCGTGATAATCCATTTCCAATTGGCTTTTGAGGCACCAATCGCAGCGGTTTAGTTCCATCGTTTTTGGTTATTAATCGACCATATTCAAATTGTAGCCCAGATAGTAGAGCAATAAAATGACACTTCCGACCACGATGCGGTAGTAGCCAAAGGGCTTGAAACCATAGCGATTCAATATTCCCAAAAATAATTTTATAAACACCACAGCCACCAAAAAACCTACGGCGTTGCCCACCAAAAGCAGCCAAATGTGTTGGCTCTCTATCAAGCGGTGTCCGTCTAAAAGGTCTTTGGCACTGGCAGCAAACATGGTAGGCACGGCGAGAAAAAACGAAAATTCGGCGGCGTTTTTGAAGCTCAGTTTTTGGGTCAAGCCGCCAATAATCGTTGCTGCCGACCGAGAAACGCCCGGAACCATCGCCACGACCTGAAAGCAACCAATCAAAAAAGCCGTTTTGTAGGGCATCGTGTCAATGTTGGGTTCGTCCGAGTCGTTATTTTTAAACCATTTATCAACAAAAAGGAGTAAAATACCGCCTATTAGCAACGTAAAGCCTACAACGACCACGTTATCGAGCAGAGCATCTATCTGTTTTTTGAGGAGCAAACCCACAAACACGGCAGGCAAGAACCCGACCAAGAGTTTGAAATAAAAATCGAAAGACCTAAAAAAACGTTTCCAATACAAAGCCACTACCGACAAGATGGTACCAAACTGAATAGAGACAATAAAAATCTTCAAAAATTCGGTGCTTTCCATGCCCATCAACGCCGAGGCGATAATCATGTGTCCGGTCGATGACACGGGCAAAAACTCCGTAATGCCTTCGACGATGGCTAAAACAATGGCTTCAATCAACTGCATACTAACTTTTTGAAACGGAATTGTTTGACTTGGGTGTGTGTAAAATGGCTACAATCTCTACCACAAAACCAGCAAAGATGACCAGCGGAGCAACCGTTATTTTCATTGTACCATAAATATCGTCTTTGCCCGACATGAGAAACAAACCTGCCACAATCAGGGCGATGCCCAAAATCATTAACTGATAATTTTTTTTTGAAAAAAGTAATTTCATTTGTTTTATTTTTATATTATTTTTTAATACAACTGTTCGATGTTGGTATTGAGATATTTACGAATGGCAAAAAATGTGCTTACAAATGAAATTAGGATACCCAACACCACCAAACTACCAAAAAGCGTAACGAGATAGCCTACATTGCGGAGGTTTTTGAGTTCGGGAATATAGGTTTCGGCAACATAAATGCCCACCACCAGCAACCCAATTGCCACACAACTCGACAGCAAACCACTCAAAATGCTTTTTTGAAGATAGGGCTGCTGAATAAAACTTTGCGTTGCACCAACCAACTGCATGCTCTTGACCAGCAGACGCTGTGAATATAACGCCAAGCGAATGGAATTGTTGATGAGCAGCAAGGTCAAAACCAACAACACACCGCCCAAAATGGACATTGCCAGCAAAAAACGGTTCAAATTTTGGTTCACATGCTCGATAATCTGTTCTTGATAATTAACGCTTTTGATGCCATTGATGCCCAAAATATCGTTTTTTACCATTTTGAGGCTGTCTCTATTGGCAAAAGTTGATGCAATGGTGATGTTAAACGCCGACGAAAGTGGGTTATAACCCAAAAAACCAATAAAATCTTCGCCCAAATCGGCTTGGAGTTTCTCTGCGGCTTCTGCCTTTGACACAAAGACAATACGCTTGGTATAGCGGCTGCGGTCGAGCTCTCGGCGAATGGTTTCGAGGTCGTTATTAGAAATATTATCGTTTAACAAAATCTGAATCTCCATGTTTTCCTTCACATAGTCGGTCAGTTTTTGGGTGTGGATAAACAGCCAGCCAATGATGCCAATCAAAAACAAGACAGCCGAAACGCTCACCACAGCC
>JAYWHZ010000201.1:0-2986 GCA_043777395.1 Bacteroidota bacterium | reverse complement strand
AGACCGATTATTAGCCTCTCTCTTCTAATGCTTTAACGATTCCGGCGAGCTTGTTGCCACCCGACTGCAATGCACCGAGTACATTTTTGGCAGGCGATTGGAGCAAACCGACGATTTCGCCAATCATCTCTTGTTTGTTTTTGATAGCCACCAACATATCCAATTGGTTGTCGCCAATGAATATTGCCGAGTCTATGTAGGCTGCTTTGAGGAGTGGCTTTTTGTTGCCAGCTTCTTTTTTGCGGTATTCTTTGAGCAGCTTTGCGGGTGTCTTGGCATCGTCTGCAAACAGAATAGACGTTCCACCTTTTAGCACCGAAAAAAGCGGTTCGTACTGGCTTAGGTTGCCTGTATTTTCCATTGCTTTCTTCAAAAACGTGTTCTTGACCGTCAAAAATTCCACGCCTTTTTCAAAGCATACTCTGCGAAACTTACTGATGGTCGTAACGTTCAAATCGGAGGCATCTGTGATATAGAAATAGGGACTATCGCTAATCTTTTTAGTTAATTGGTCTATGATAAGACCTTTTTGTTCTTTTTTCATATCTTTTGTTTAGGTGCCTACGATTGATTTTGGTTCAATTTTAATGCTTTTGCTCATTGTACTTGAAAGGGTGATGCCTTGCACATAAGTTCCTTTTGCGGTCGAGGTTTCAATCGCATGAGGGTTTGTACGAGTTCGGTGGCGTTGTCGGCAAGCTGATCAGGTGCAAACGATACTCTACCAATCGACGAATGGATGATACCATACTTATCGACTTTGAAGTCAATTTTACCTGCTTTTACTTCCTTCACTGCCTTGCCCACTTCATCTGTTACGGTACCCGTTTTTGGGTTTGGCATCAAGCCACGAGGGCCCAGCACTTTACCTAATCTACCGAGCTTTGCCATCAAACTGGGTTGGGTGATGATAACATCAACGCTTGTCCAACCGCCAGTAATTTTTTCGATGAATTCGTCTAAGCCTACAAAGTCAGCACCTGCTGCTTTGGCTTCTGCTTCTTTGTCAGGGTTGCACAAGACCAGCACCGAAGCCGTCCGTCCTGTTCCGTGTGGCAGTGTTACCGTTCCACGAATCATTTGGTTGGGCTTGCGGGGGTCCACGCCGAGTTTCACGTCAATATCTACTGAAGCATCAAAGTTGGTCGTGGTAATGTCTTTGACCAATGTTGTTGCTTCGGTGAGTTTGTACGCTTTTGAAGCGTCGATTTTGGTTGCAACCTGCTTTTGTTTTTTAGTTAATTTAGCCACTGTTTTTTTTCTACAATTTTTAAGTTAACAAAATTAATCGTTCCAAGGGGCTGTACCACTGATGCTAATGCCGAGCGAACGTGCGGTACCTGCGACCATTTTCATGGCAGACTCGAGGGTAAAACAGTTCATATCGGGCATCTTGTCTTGTGCTATTGCCTGTACTTGGTCCCAAGTTACGGTGCCTACTTTTTTACGGTTGGGTTGGTCCGAACCCTTTTGAATTTTCGTTGCGTCAATCAGTTGGATAGCGGCGGGTGGTGTCTTGACCGCAAACTCAAACGACTTATCGGAATAATACGTGATAACCACTGGTAATATTTTTCCGACTTTGTCTTGTGTCCGAGCATTAAACTGCTTACAAAACTCCATGATATTCAAGCCCTTAGAACCCAATGCGGGACCTATGGGCGGTGAAGGGTTGGCTTGTCCACCTTTGACTTGCAACTTAACGTAACCTGCTACTTCTTTTGCCATTTTTAGTGAAATACTTTATTAATAATATATAATTAAAACTGATAGCACAACTTCGTCTGGAAGCGTTGATTGGCGGCTGTAACACAAAAATGGATTAAAATTTTGGCTTTGGGCTGCTAATTGTTGGGTTGTATCAGTTAGAGATTATCTTGTTGATTGGGGTTTGTAAATGAAAATGTATTATTGAGTATTTATTATTTTATTTTTTGCACCTGTGCGTAGTTGAGTTCTAAGGGCGTGCGGCGACCAAATATCTTAACCATGATTTTTAATTTTTTCTTTTCGGCGTTTATCTCTTCTATGATGCCTTCAAAATCGTCGAATGCACCGTCTATCACCTTGATGGTTTCGCCGATGGTAAACTCGGCTGCCGAGCTGGTGTTGTTTTCTATGGCATCGTCGGCTTGTCCCAATATTTTGGCTACTTCGCTTTTGCGGAGCGGTGTCGGGTTGGTCTTGCCCAAAAAATCGATCACGTTTGGTATCTGGTTGATGGCTGTTACCAATTCGCCGTTGATGGCGGCTTCTAATAAAATATAACCAGGGTAAAAACTTCGTTCACGGACGACCTTTTTGCCGTTTCGCATCTGAAACACTTTTTCCATTGGGAGCAGCACTTGATTGACCAATCCTGAAAAAACAGGGTTTTTACGAATTTCGGCGGTCAGATATTCTTCCACTTTGCGTTCTTTGCCACTAACAGCACGAAGGACGTACCATTTGTATTCGGTATCGCTTCTTAGGATGTTGGGTTGTGGGTCGAGGGTTGCTACCTGTGTGCCATTTTTGTCTTGTTCCATTGCTGAATGTGATTATTTACGAGTTCAGATTGTACAAGAAACTCATTGAATTTGAAAAAATGACGTCCATAAGCCAGACCACAACCGAGAATATAAGCGTCGCAATGACTGTGATAGCTAGGGTCTGCATGAGTTCGCTGGTGGTGGGCCATGTTACCTTGTTATACATTTCGTCGGTAACTTCATTAAAATAAGAAACAATCTTGTTCATATCCGTTTGTGATGGTATTGTTATTGTGCAGGGATAGTAGGACTCGAACCCACATCGACGGTGTTGGAGACCGCAGCTCTACCATTGAACTATATCCCTAATTTGGCGTAGCAAACACTGGCTCAAAACAAAGCCATTGCACTCTACATATTTGAATCGGGGTGCAAATTTACGACTTTTTTTTTATTATCCAATTTTTTTTGCGTATTTATTTTTTATTAAATGTATTTTGCAAAATTTGGGTCAT
>JAYWHZ010000200.1:0-2987 GCA_043777395.1 Bacteroidota bacterium | reverse complement strand
TTCCAAACAACGCAAAATCGTATTTTGTGGGGTCTTTGGGGTCAAGTTGGGCAAGAAAATGAGTGAGTTTTAGGGCTGTATTCCAGTTTGCTTTGTCTTGAATATTTAATATACCCAATGTTTTTGCCGTTCGGAGTACATGCACATCGAGCGGAATAATGAGGCTCGAAGCAGGTATTTTTTGCCACAAGCCAAAATCTACGCCTCTGTCGTCGTTGCGTACGAGCCACCGCAAGTACATGCAAAGTCGCTTGCAAGCCGAGCCATTGGCAGGCGTGGAGAGGTGTTTTTTGGTGCGTTGGGGAGCAAATTCATCGTCAAAAAAAAGGGTATGCAGGCGTTTTAATCCATTTTCGATGCCCAAAAAAAGATTCATTTCATCAAAAAAAATATTTTCCAGAGAATTATTTTTTTGATAATAAACGTGTAGAAACCCAATAAAATGGAGCAAATCGGTGTCGTTGAATGTTCTGTGTTTGAAATGGAGCAGGCGTTTGAGGTCGCTTTGGGTGTGGTTTTTTACAAAATCGTAGGGCATATTATCCATTCTGCTCATGAGTTCGTTGGCTTTGTTGATGATTGTCTGGCGTTGTCCCCAAGCAAAAGTAGCCGCAAAGAGACCCGAAATTTCGATGTCTTGAAGGTGCGTAAATCGATGTGGAATGCAGATAGGGTCGTGAGGTATAAACGCTTTGAGGTTAAATGCGTCGTGTTTTTGGTCTAAGAGTAGTTTTAGGGCAATTAAATCCATTTTTATTTGATGTCTTTAAAAAAATTGTTTGGTTTTTGTGCAAATTTAATACGATTAATCTTAGTAGAGGACATTTATACCGAATGACTCCCCAAATCCTCACCGACGGTATGAATGCCGCCGCTACACAAACATTAATCTATAGTACCCAATTGTTGATTTATAGTACCAAATTATTGATTTGTAGTACCTAATTGTTAATTTATAGTACCTAATTATTGATTTATAGTACCTAATTGTTAGTTTATAGTATCTAATTGTTAGTTTGTAGTATTTAATTGTTAGTTTATAGTATTTAATTGTTAGTTTGTAGTATCTAATTGTTAGTTTAAGAAATTCTCAGTTCAAAAAAAATTTCCAGAACAAAATATATTCTTAACCACACGAAGATTTTGAAACCATTAAACTAACTTTTTTTCTATTTTTGAAAATATTTTATTAACTTTGAAATAAATTTAATTCCTTTGATGAATTTTTTAAAGTCATGCACAAAAAGTATTCGCTATTGATAGCATTTGTACTTGTGGCACTAAACAGCTGCAAACTCATTAAAACACCAAACAATCAACCAATTCTTTCAAACACCATGAAACAACAAACAGACAACCCGATGATTTGCAACACCGACAGCGGCATTTGCACACCCAACGCCAACACCGAAGCCATCGAAAACAGTTTAGCCGCCATCAGCAGCCAAACCGAAGACGACCAAACCAAACGCAGCATCAAAATTGTATATTTTACAGACCCTATCTGCTCCGCCTGCTGGGGCATAGAAGCTCAACTCAAAAAACTAAAACTCGAATACGCTCAAAACCTCCAAATAGAATACGTCATGGGCGGTTTGCTGCCCTCGTGGGACGTATATAACTCGGGCGGCATCTCAAAACCCGCCGACGTAGCAAGCCACTGGGACGAAGTGGCACCCCACTACCAAATGCCCATCGACGGCGACCTGTGGCTCGAAGACCCGCTGCCATCGTCCATACCGCCAAGCCTCGCTTTCATAGCCGCACAAGAGCAAGACCCCAAAAAAGCACTCGTGTTTTTGCGTAAAATAAAAGAAATGGTGTTTTTAGAAAAGAAAAATATCTGCCGATGGCAACACATAGAGCAAGCCGCAATCTTTGCAAAATTGAACCCCATACAACTCAAAAAAGACTACGAAAGCACACAAATAAAAGATACATTTAGAAATGGAATAACCAAAATGGGTCTCTATCCCGTGCGTGGATTCCCAACTCTGGTGTTTGAAAACAATGAAAACAAACGCCAATCGACCGTGTCGGGTGCCAAAGAGTATAATCAATTTGAACAAGCCATACAAAACAGCAACCCAACAAGCGAACCATTTCAAAAAAAATCGTACCCAAAAACACACACCTTTTTGTTTAATGAATTTTCGACACTCACAACCAAAGAATATGCCGTTTTGAAAGAAATATCGTTTGAAACAGCAAAAATAGAATTAGAAAACCTATTGAAAAGCCAATTTCTGACCGTGAAACGAATTAAAAACGGTGAACTATGGTCAAAAGCAAATTGAAATAACCCCTTTTTATCCACATAGCAACAACAAAATATGCCGCAAGCAAACAACCGTGCCGACACCAAAACGTTGGCACTTTTTTTTGCCTTAGACCTGTAAGAAATCTATCAAAAACCGATTTTAAAACGCAATCGTTCAATGCCTCAATCCAAAAATTTTAAGCCCATTTGTTCAAATATAACCAAAATCACGGTTTTGTCTAAGTGATAAAAACAAGATTTATTGAACGAACAAACACTTATTGAATAAAAAATCGAAAACTTGTTTTAATGACTTTATGTGTTTAATATTTTTATTTAATTGATTTACATAATTTTATATATTTTATTTTTAATTAATAACATTGAGAATAAAGTAACTTTACCCATTTTGACCAAATGTGAGAAAACACCGCATTATCTTGTTTTTAAACCAACCATCGTACCGAAATTAGAGGCATCAATCAAGGGCATTAACACCAACCCAAATCCTTCGATTGATAAATGTAAAGTTTTAACTTTAAATTAAACCCTACGGCAATGAAAAAAATTTTATTTACCTATCCCATCGCATTGATTGTTGCACTGCTCAACGTGGCTTATGCACAAACAGCCGCACAAAAAACGACCCACGAAGCCAAAATTAGTGTCGAACTAAAAACTATATGCCAAAAAAAATCCACCAACGAAAAAGTCTATGTGTTCTTAA
>JAYWHZ010000199.1:0-3000 GCA_043777395.1 Bacteroidota bacterium | reverse complement strand
AAAGTGAGCCAAAAGTGAATGTAACCCAATTTGTCGTCCATCATTCTGCCAAACATTTTGGGATACCAATGGTAGATGCCCGCAAGCATACCGCAGATAGAAGCCGAACCCATCACCAAGTGAAAGTGAGCAACTACAAAATAAGTGTCGTGAAGGTTGATGTCCAATGCCGCATTGCCCAGATAGATGCCCGTCAAACCTCCCGAAATAAAGAACGAGACCAAGCCAATAGAAAACAACATGGCAGGCGTAAAGTTGATATTTGCACGCCACAAAGTAGCCAGATAGTTAAAGGTTTTGACCGCCGAAGGCACGGCAATAATCAGCGTCAATATCATAAACACAGTACCCAAAAATGGATTCATGCCCGTGATAAACATGTGATGACCCCAAACCACAAACGACAAACCCGAGATAGCAAGCAGCGAAGCAATCATGGCTTTATAACCAAAAATAGGTTTGCGTGCGTTGGTAGCCATCACTTCGGAGGTGATGCCCAAAGCAGGCATCAAAATAATATAGACCTCGGGGTGTCCCAAAAACCAAAATAAGTGTTGATATAAAATTGGACTCCCACCCGATTGAGCCAAAGCCTCACCACCAATATAAATTTCATTGAGATAGAAACTCGTGCCAAAACTGCGGTCAAATATCAACAAGATAGCCGCCGACAATAGCACAGGAAACGACAACACACCCAAGATAGCCGTGCAGAAAAAAGCCCAGATAGTCAGTGGCAAACGGGTCATTTTCATGCCTACGGTTCGCATATTGATGATGGTTGCTATGTAGTTGATGCCGCCCATGAGCGACGAAGCGATAAAGAAAACCATTCCCACGAGCCAAAGGGTCATTCCCAAACCAGATCCGGGCATGGCTTTGGGCAAGGCACTCAGCGGCGGATAGATAGTCCAGCCAGCGCCTGCGGGTCCGTTTTCGACAAAGAAAGAGATGAGCATCGTTACCGACGAGAGGAAGAAAAACCAATACGAAAACATATTGAGCAGCGGCGAAGCCATGTCTCTGGCTCCGACTTGCAAAGGAATGAGTAGGTTAGAGAATGTGCCGCTCAAGCCTGCCGTCAAGACGAAGAAGACCATCAGTGTGCCGTGCATCGTTACCATGGCGAGATAGAAATTGGGGTCTAACTTGCCGTCTTTTCCCCATTTGCCTATCACGGCTTCGAGCCACGAGAGATTGAGCTCGGGCCAGCCAAGTTGAATACGAAACAACACAGAGATGAGCATAGCGAGTGTTCCCATACAGATGCCAGTAATTAGAAACTGCTTGGCAATCATTTTATGGTCTTGCGAAAAAATGTACTTCGAGATAAATGTTTCGGTGTGGTGATGCTCGTGGCTTGCATGTGCGTGAGCATCGGTGGTGTGTGTAGCACTCATATGATTATGGATTTGTTTTTTTTATGTTCGATGATTTTTCTTGTGATTGTGTGCCTTATCTTGTCGCAATGGCTGTTAGGCTATCGACTTGCAAGGGTTTTGTGGGTTCGGGTTTTGGGAAATAATATTTTTGTTTAGCATACCATTTGTCGTAATCTATTTGATCTACAACTCTTATTTTGAGCTTCATATTGTAATGGGCGCCACCACAAATTTTGTTGCAAAGCAAAATATATTCAAAGGCATAATCGCCACGCTTGTCCTTCATTTCGTCGGTCGTAACAGTTGGCACAAAATAAAACTGAGTTGGCATGCCCGGCACAACGTTCATTTGGACACGCATCGTTGGGATATAGGCACTGTGGATAACGTCTTGCGAGCGAAATCGGAGCAAAACGGGTTTGCCTTTGAGCAGTACCAATTCGTTGGCTCTCAGGTCGTCTTGTGCTCTGGTATCTATCGTATCGATGCCCATGTCGTTTGCTCCGCCAATGAGTTTATAGTTGTGTTTGCCCAATTGGTTGTCGTTGCCGGCAAGACGTACTTTCCACCCAAACTGATAGGCATAGAGTTCTATTGATTCGACGGCATCGGCTTTGAGACTTTTAGCCATTTCTATCTCGTCGGGTTGGGTTACGTTTGTCCAAACCACCGCACCGTAAGTAACCAAGCAGGTCAATACAATAGCGGGAATGATGGTCCAGAAAAACTCCAAACGGTTGTTGTCGGGATAGTAATATGCTGCTTGACCCTCTCGTTTGCGATACAAAAAGGCGAATCCAAACAAGAGCATGTGTGTGATAACAAAAACGATGGTAGTGATTGTTATGGTGATGATGAGCATAGAGTCGATAACGTCGGCGTGGGCAGAGCCACCTGGAGCCATCACTTTGGCACCCCATTGGTTGTATTGCCAAGCGACACTAAACAAAAAAGCGACTAAAAATGCAAGGGCAATCGTGCCGTTGATGTCAGACCAATTCAAGAGTTGCTTGCCTTTTGCTCTGTATCGGGTGTTAATAATTTTTAAGACCATGAGCATAATGCCGCCGATGACAGCAAGTACCAAACCGATGAGGGCGTATGTGATGGTTACGTCTGGTTGAGATTCGACATTTGGCGTTTGTGCTTTGGCAAAAAACACCATTCCGATGGATAAAATACTGGCTAAACTTAATTTCTTAATCATATTAATCATGAAGTAAATGATACAATTTTTTTGGGTAGATACCGACAGGCTTTTTTAGCCCCGAGCAGCATTATAAAATTTTGCACAAAAATACGGACTTTTCGCCTATATACCTTATAAAAACAAAATTATTTTTATTTGGTTTTGAAATAAATAAGTATTTTATCGCTTTGTGTCTCGTGGCGACAAACTATGCCTGTGGTTTCAAAAAATAGTATTAGTTTTGTAGGTCTAATATCAATAAAACGTTGATGTTTGGCATAAAAATCGGTCTTAAATCGTGCATCAATGTTAAAAATAGGTTTGTGGCAAGAGGTCATTTTTTTATTAAAAAAAGAACTGCTCATAGAGTTCCGCCAACGGTATGCTTTGTATGGCATCGTGCTGTATGTGGTTTGTACGGTCTATGTG
>JAYWHZ010000198.1:0-3007 GCA_043777395.1 Bacteroidota bacterium | reverse complement strand
TTGTTTGGCGGTCCATATTGTAGATAGACCCTGCCTCGTTCGGTTCCGAATCCTAAGATTTTTTTATTTCCAAATTCTTTTTGAGTTTTTTGGACTTCGGCGTAGTATATTTCCCAAGCTTTTTGAGGGTTTAGGGGGTTTCTTTTTTCCCAAAAATTGATAAAATATCGTTTCATGAGGTCTTCATTTTTTTCTTTTGATTTTTTGATGCTTTCTGCAAATCGTTTTTCGGGAATGTTGGCAATAGGGAAAAGGCTTCTGATATAGACATCGAGTTGTTCGTAGGTGTAGGCGTCGGCAAAGCTGGCTGAGGCATAGACGTTATCGAGATTTATTTCTTCGTTGGCAAAGAGTCGGTTGTTGTTGAGGCGCTCGAAGGGTATTTTTTTTGAACCGATGATTTGGTTGTTGATGTCTCTGAGTTCGACCACGAGGTTGTAGTTTCCCGTTGGCAGCTCGTCGAGTGCAAAGATATTGAAAACGGGCAAGACCGAGCAAGGGTTTATTTTTTGAAAACGCCCGATGCGAGGGTAGATGGCTTGTGTTTGGGCATCTTCGATAAAATATTTTGCCAACACGAGCGAGTCTTTTTCAAATAGTTTGGTGTTATAGATTTCAAAATAGGTTTTGAGGGTGTCTCGGGGGTTTCCAAAAAAGGCGTTGAGGCTTGGCATCACATCAAATCCGCTTTTGGTGAAATTGGTGCTGGTGTTATTTTTTATTTTTTCAAATGATTTGAGTAGCAAGACATCAGACACGCCAATTTTGTCGTTTGGGTAGTAGAGTTCTACGTCGATGGTTCCCGTTGAGTGGCTTGCTTTGTTGTTGAAGTCGGCTATTTTTAGTCTTATTTTATATTTTCCTTCTTTGAGTTGGTAGCGTTGTGTGGCTATGAAGTCAAATGTTATTTGTGATAGGCTATCGACTTCGGGGCTGCTGACGGTGTAGTGGTCGTTGATGATTTTGGTGCTGTCTTGCATGATTTCGACCCAAATTTCGACTTTTCCTTGCAGTTTTTGGTTGTTGTTGCTTGGAAATCTTACGCTCTGCCCATCGACGGAGAGGTATGTTTCGAGATAAGGACCAGCCGACGGGGCAAAGAAGGATTTGCAGTCAAACTTTGCGTTGATGGCAAGCAGCGGGCTGTATGCCAGCAGAGCGAGCATCGAGGCAAGAAAAAATATTTGGCAACGTTTGGTTTTCTTCATGGGTTTATGGGTGTTTGAGTTTGATGGATAAATGGCATTAAGAAAAACATTTATTGGGGTTTATTTTTTTATGGTTAGATTTTATTTTCAATTTTGGTCTTTAAACATTATGGTTTAGCAAACGTTATTGAGTATATGAAACATAAATTCTTTACCAAGTGGCTAAACATATTTTTTTCTGATAAAAGTAGAGAAAAGATTGAAATTGTTACCATTTACATCTCAATCATCGGTTTTTTTGTCCATCTTGCCCTTATTGCTTTGGTACATGCCGACATTATCGTAGCCGATACCCATTCGTACCTATTGGGCAGCCCGATAGCAGCCATCTACACGCCCTTTTCTTTTGTTATCAGCTATGAGGTTTATTTGCTCATCTACTATCTGCCCAAATCGACAACGGTTTATATTGCCAAACAGTACGAAATCATCACCCTGATTGTCATCAGAAGGGTTTTTAAGGATTTGTCGCACCTCGAATTGATACAAAACAACACCCAAATCAAAGACCAACTACAACTTTTGGGCGACCTGACGGCGACGGTCGTTTTGTTTTTCTTAATTTTTATTTTTTATAAACTAAACCATGTCCAAGAAAAAAGTAACGCATTGCTCAACGTCATGCCGCTGAAGTTAATCAAATTTATTCAGATAAAAAAAATCGTTGCGGTGGTGCTTATGCCCATTTTTATTGTCTTGTCGATACATAGTTTTGGCAAATGGATTGGCGACAATTTTTTCTCCGTCAGTTTGCTACTCGACAACATGAACGAGGTGAACAAAGTCTTTTTTGATGATTTTTTTACCATACTCATTTTGGTTGATGTCTTGCTGCTGCTCTTTTCTTTTTTGCACACGGGCGAGTTTAACAAGATAATCAGAAATTCGGGTTTTATCATTTCTACTATACTCATCAAACTTTCTTTTAGTGTCAATGGCATACTCAACATCGTTTTGATTGTTGTTGCCGTGCTTTTTGGGATAATGATTTTATTTGTTCACAACCAATACGAAAAAGAACAATTTAACCAAGATATGGTTTAAGGCATTGTTGTTGTCGGTATTTTATTGCTTCGTTTCAGCCAAAATTTCTGTCTTGATGTGTGCCACAAAATCCGTTGCCGACATGCTGCCCAAGTCGCCTTGTTTGCGTTTGCGGACGGCTACCTGCTGCAGTTCTTGTTCTTTTTCGCCCACGATGAGCATATAAGGCAGTTTTGATAATTCGGCATCACGTATTTTTTTGCCTATTTTTTCGTTCCTGTCGTCTATTTTTGCCGTTATTTCGCACCCGTTTAGAGCATCGACTATCGTCTGTGCGTAGTCATTAAACCGTTCGGCAATGGGCAACACGACCACCTGCTCGGGCGTGAGCCACAGCGGAAAATCGCCAGCACAGTGTTCTAAAAGTACCGAAATGAACCTATCCAAAGAGCCAAAAGGCGCACGGTGAATCATCACAGGGCATTTTTTTGTGTTGTCGGCATCTGTATATTCGAGTTCAAAACGGATTGGCAAATTATAATCGACCTGAATAGTTCCCAATTGCCAGCGGCGTCCCAAGGCATCTTTGACCATAAAATCGAGCTTAGGTCCATAAAAAGCCGCTTCGCCCACTTCCGTAATTGTGTTGAGTCCCTTTTCTGATGCTGCTTCTATGATTGCCTGCTCTGCCAACGCCCAGTTTTCGTCGGTGCCAATGTATTTTTCTTTATTTTGAGGGTCACGGAGTGATATTTGAGCCAGATAGTCATCAAAACCCAACGATTTGAACACATAAAGCACCAAATCAATTACTT
>JAYWHZ010000197.1:0-3008 GCA_043777395.1 Bacteroidota bacterium | reverse complement strand
TACGCCGACCTACCGCTCCAAAAAGGCAACGTCTGCGTAGCAGGTTTTGATTTGGAACACATCAACAAAAACCAAGTGCCTTTCCTACGCCGAAAATTAGGTATCATATTTCAAGATTTTCAACTGCTGACAGACCGCAACGTCAAAGAAAACTTGCTCTTCGTACTCAAAGCCACCGGCTGGAAAGACCAATCGGAAATGAACAGCCGCATCGAAGAAGTACTCAAAATGGTTAGCCTATCGACCAAAGACTTCAAAATGCCGTTTGAGCTATCGGGTGGCGAACAACAACGCCTCGTGATTGCTCGGGCATTGCTCAACTTTCCTGATATGATACTCGCCGACGAACCCACCGGAAACCTTGACCCCGATACCTCTCTTGACATCGTGAACCTACTCAAAGAAATTAGTAAAACAGGTACATCGGTCTTGATGGCAACCCACGACTACTACATGATAGACAAACTGCCCGCCAGACTCATGCGGGTCGAAAACCAAAAAGTTATTGACTTTCAAAATTCATTAACCTAAAAAATTGAACTTGTTTAAACTTTTTAATTTTGGCTAATAAATTTGGATAAACCTCATTTTTATGGGCAGAGATTGCGGGTCAAGCCCGCAATGACCTCAGACCACCTCTTTCCTCCCTGGAGGGGTAGGGGTGGTTCGCACTTGATGCGAAATCTCAAAAATTAGCCAATTTTATCCTTTGCAAATAAAAGTTTAAACAACCTTATTATTAAAAAATCACTAAAAGTTTAAAAATTACTAAAAATCTATTGCCGTTTGAGGAGCGATTCGACACGCATACTCAAACAGTGAAACACGAGTTTAGAATTGCCGTTGCGTTCTACCTGAAAAATGCTTTCGTTGAGGTGATTGCTGATGGTTTCTAAGTTTTGAAGGGGCAAATAGGGATAAAATCGGTCAATAAACGCCAATTCTGTGCCGTTAGACTGTATCAAACGCTCTTGATCAAGGTGTTTGAGCATGCACTGCCTGATGATGTGAAGGCTATAAACCAAATAATTTTTTTGCTGTTCACGCCCCAAGGCTGCCATCTTTTCGGTAAAATGAACAATCTTTTGCCCGTCTCGACTGAATAGCACCCGCATCCAATGTGCAAAAACCGTTTCGTTTTCGAGGCTCGAAAGTTCTATCTGCCTGAGTGCCTCTCGGTAGTTGCCACACGACAGCACGCCAATGGTTTGGGCATCGGCTGCTGCAACGCCTTTTTTGTGTATCAAATGGTGGGCTATGTCGTCGTGTGTGAGTAAAGGCACTCTGGTGAGTTGGCACCGAGACACGACGGTAGATAGCAGCTGCTCGCTGTGGTGTGTTACCAACAAAAAAAGCGTGTTGGCGGGCGGTTCTTCCAAGATTTTGAGCAACACATTGCCTGCTTCTTTGAGGTATTCGGGCAGCCAGATGAGCATGACTTTATATTTGGCTTCAAAAATGGCGAGGTTCAGACGCTCCAGAATGTGGTGGCATTCGGCAACCGAGATGTTTCCTTGTTTGTTTTCGGCTTCTATTGCCATCATAAAATCGTGGTAGGTCAGATAGGGATTTACTAACAATGAGTGCCTAAATTCCTTTAAAAAATGGCTACTCAATGGTTTTTCTCCGCTTTTTTTGGCTACCACAGGAAACGAAAAATGGAGGTCGGGGTGAATTAATTTTTGATATTTTATGCACGAACCACACACGCCGCAACTGTCGGTGGGGTTGGGGTTGAGGCAATTTAAATATTGGGCGTATGCCAAAGCCAGCGGCAAAGCACCGGTGCCTTCGCTGCCCAAAAACAACTGACAATGGCTCACTCTGCCTGCTCGAATGCTGCGAATCAACTGTGTTTTTAGTTCGTTTTGACCTATTATGTTTTGAAAAAGCATTGTTTTAAGTTTTATTGTGTAGATTTGGTGTCTGTTTGTTGAAAAAATAGTAGTTTTGTCCTTGATATTTAAAAAAAATGTGCCAGAGAATGTATTCTGTCCAAAATAGATTGATTACAATTTTTGAACCAATGATAATTTGAACAGGCGATGTTTGTGCTGTCTTTATAATTTTCAATATTATGGATAAATATACTTGGATTATTGCTTTTTTGTCGGCTGTTTTGGGTCTTGCTTTGGGTTGGCTGTTTGGGCATGGCAGCGGCAGCGGCTCAAAATCGGCGGCTCTGCTCAACAAAACCATCGGCGATTTGGAACGCAAAGATAGTTTAAATAAACAACTCATCAACAATCAGTCTGGCAAAATTGAGGATTTGCAAATCATTGGGCAACGCCTTCAAGAGCAATTGAACAGCCTCGACGCCGAACGAAATCAACTTCAAGCCGTAAACCAAGTTTTCAAAAATCAAGTCGAATCGTTTAATGATACCGCAGAATCGACGACGGCTGACGTGGGTGCTATCTTGCCGGGCATTCATATTCTGATGGCTCAAATGGCTGAAAAACAAAACAATAAACTCGATGATTTGCAAACATTGGTAGAACAAAAATTGAACCAAACGGAACCCAAAACCGACCATCAGTTGATGAATAAACTAAGCGATTTGCAAGCATTGGTAGAACAAAAATTGAACCAAAACGAAATCACTAAACAAGAAGTTTTATTGAAAGAAATTGAAACATTGCAAAAAAATGTGACAGAAATTCAAGACAAATCCTTGTCAAAAAATGAGATTCACCGCATCGATTTTAGTCTAACAAACATAGAGCAACGCCTTGTAGATTTGTTTAAAGACCAAAAAAACATGTCGAATACCGAAAAAACCGAATTGATGGCACAGTCGAGCAGCAACCTTGCCCACGCCATGAGCAACGTCAAGGAAGACATCGGTATTTTTAATGAAATCATGCAACGCAGCAACGAAACCAACGTCAAAACGCATTCTAACCTGATGTATCAGATAGAAACGTTGAAAGACGAAAACAGACAGCTCCAAAATCGGATAAAAGAACTAATCACCGCCATAGAAGGGTTTTAAAAACACACCATTC
>JAYWHZ010000196.1:0-3016 GCA_043777395.1 Bacteroidota bacterium | reverse complement strand
GAACAACCCATAGAAAACATAAGCAGCGAATGGCTCATGGCGTTGATTAGCAACAAAAATAAAAAAATAGTTGATAAAAACGAATTAATTAATGTAGTTTTGCAGCAAGACCCCGAAGTTTTGCTCACCATCGGTGCAGGCGACATAGACGGTCTGGTAGAGCCTCTGGCAAACGCTTTGTTGGAAAGGGATATGAGACCATGAACAAGATTTGGAAAAAAGTATTTTATGCCGTTTTAATCGTAGGGCTAATGGGTTTGTCGGTTGGGCTTTGGAAACACCATTCGGAGCAAAAAGTCAAAGATTTTAGGGTTACAATCGTCAATTCGGACCTCAAATTTTGTACCCAAGAAAGCATTTTTAATGAACTCAAACGTGCCAAACTCTTGCCCAAAGCCAAAGAGAAAATCGGAAATATTGATTTGAAAAAGATAGAGTTTTGTGTAGAACAAAATCCATTTGTAAAAAAAGCCGAAGTCATAGCCCTGTTAGATGGCTCTATCGAAGCCAAAATAACCCAACGGCAACCAATCCTGCGGGTCATAAACACACAAAACGAGGATTTTTATATAGACAGCGACAGCCTCAAAATGCCCATCGGCAAGCACTTTGCAGCCAACGTGCTGGTAGCCACAGGCACAATAGCAGAAAAAGCCGACAATCGGCCGGTGGTGCATGACAGCATCGGCAGCCCAACGCTTTTGAAACTCAACCGTCTGGCACATTTTATTGCCAAAGACTCGACGCTCAACGCTGTGGTCGTTCAAATTAATGCCACCGAAAAGCAAGAGTTTGAAATCATAAGCCGCTACGCAAGTCCCATTGTTTTGCTGGGCGACAGCCATGGGTTGGAAGAAAAATTTGATAAACTGCTTTTGCTATACAGACACCACAAGGCAGTAACACATTTGCAAGACTTTACAAGCATCAATTTGAAATATAAAAACCAAATTATTTGCAAATAAACAGAAGATTTTTTTTAAATTAAACAGTAAATAGTTTCAACAACAATATTTTTAATTATAATTTTTTTACCATTCAATAACTGCTTTAATCAATTAACATTATTACCCACTTAAATTTATTATGTCAAATGAAGATGTTTGCGTAGGTTTAGATATTGGAACGGACAAAGTGTGTGCCATTGTTGGTCGCTACAATCAGTACCAAAAAATAGAGATTTTGGGACACAGCACCGCCAAAATTAAGGGCGTGAAGCAAGGCGAAATAAACAACCCCTTGCAAGCCTCCGAAGCCATCAGTAGGGTCATCAGAGAAGTCGCCTCGATAGCCAATGTGGAGCATATCACATATATATACACCAACAGCTCGGGCAAGAACCTGAGCTGCCACACCACCGAACACACCATTACGTGTAACAACACCGACCAGCTCATCACCGAAGCCGACGTTTCAAAGATGATAGACGAAGTCAAAAAATTTCCCATCAAAGACGGTTTGGTCGTCATAGATGTCATACCGCAAGAGTTTATTGTCGATAGCGAGTCGGTGGTGAGTCCCGTGGGTATGTGGGCAACACACATGATTGGCAAGTTTTTGGTGATAACAACCAAAAAACAAGTCATCAATAACCTGATGAAAGCCATACAAATTGCCAGCCCCAACACCCAGATAGCAGGCATCATACCGTCTATTGTGGCTTCGATGGAGGCTGTTTTGACCGAAGACCAACGGGAAATGGGTACGGTGGTCATGGACATTGGCGGCGGGGTGACGGATATTGGCTTTGTCAAAAATGGCATTATCAAGCACATCGGCGTTTTTCCTTGGGGCGGTCATATCATAGACAAAGACCTGTCAGAAAACTTAGAAATTGTTATGGAGGTCTCAAAAAAATGCAAAGAGCGTTTTGGGTCGGCAGTGGTCTATTCGGATTTGGAAGACTCTATCATCAACCTACCCGAATATATGGGCAGGGGCGAACGCAAGATAAGTTTAGCCAACTTGGCAACGGTCATCGGGGCAAGGGTAGAAGAATATTTAGAGATTATTCATTATCTACTCAATGTGCCTCATTTTTTTAAGGGCATGAACGGCATCTTGCTCGTTGGCGGGTCTTCAAACCTAAACAATATCGTGCCATTAACCAATTTTAAACTCCAACGCCGAACAGAAAAAGGCAGCCCAAGCATTTGTTTGGCAACCGAAAACAAATATACCAAAGAAGTGTCGCAAGCCCAATTTTCGACCGCCATCGGTCTGCTCATCAGAGGCATTAAAGACATAGAAAAATATAAATTGGAAGAAAAGGCAACCCAAAAAGTTGAACCAAAAAGCAAAAAGTGGAATCCATTTAGCAGCATTTTAGTTAGAATCACAGGACAATCGACCAAAAACAACGAAGAAGACAACCCAAACGACGATTTTGACCGATAAAAGCCCAACACCAAAACAATAGAAAGTGACCCATTTTTAAGAATAATATTTCATATCTGGAATACTGAATTCTGAACTTGTTTAAACTTTTTAATTTTGGCTAATAAATTTGAATAAATCTCATTTTACAGGTTAGAGATTGCGGGTCAAGCCCGCAATGACGCACAAAGTCATTGCACACTTGATGCGGAATCTCAGAAATTAGCCATTTTGCCTTTTATAACCAAAAGTTTAAACAACATCTCTAATTAAAATGAACAACAAACCAACCAAACCAGTCGATTTTATAGTACCAAACAAAGAAAAATCAGAACGTGTTACCAACATCAAAGTCATTGGCGTGGGTGGAGGCGGCAGCAACGCCGTAAACTACATGTATAACCTCAACGCCGCCGACGTGGACTTTATGGTCTGCAACACCGACAAACAAGCCCTCGAAAATAGCCCCGTGCCAAGCAGGCTACAACTCGGTGCCTTACTCACGAGCGGTTTGGGTGCAGGGGCAAAACCCAACATCGGTAGAGATGCAGCCATCGAAAGTGCGGTAGACATCGAAGAGTCGCTCCAAGACGTTCAAATGGTGTTTATCACGGCGGGCATGGGCGGCGGCACCGGCACC
>JAYWHZ010000195.1:0-3018 GCA_043777395.1 Bacteroidota bacterium | reverse complement strand
CAAACAGGTTGTCTGATAGATAGACTTTTACGCCATATTTGGCAAAGACCTTGGCAGCGGCTTCGGCAAAGAGTTTGCCTCCAAAGCGGCTGTCGTTTCCGATAACGACGGTGGGTTTATTTTTTTTTGATTTGAGCCAGAGTGCTGTGCCAGCGGCTACTCTTTTTACGTTCTCAACGGTGTAGTCGTCGGCAATAATCGCACGCCAACCGTCTGTTCCAAATTTTATTTGCGACATATTTTTTATATTATTTAATGTTAGGTTCTATTTTTTTTTAAAGCAATAGGTTAGTATTTCAGATAAGGTTTCAACTTGACCCAGTCGGGATAAATCTTGATGTTTGTCCATCTCGATTGTAGCAGTGCTTCTCTATATACGTCTGATAGGGCTGGATTGGGCAAGGGTTCTTCGTTGATTTGATTGATTGTGTATTGAAATTGTTTGTCCACTACAATGGTTTCTATCGGGTTGCCATCTATAAATATTTCCCATTGTTTGAGCTGGCTCATGGGTATTTTTTCGATGGTTGTTTTGTCGCTTAGCGTCAGGTCAATGTGATTGATGACCACTTCGATACCTTCTTTTTTGAGTTCCCAAGTTTCGGCTACGTTTATTTGGGCAATGGCAAAGGTTTTTTTGTCCAGATAGTCAAAGTAAGTTCCAAATGGCGAGTTGAGTATGTCTTCTTTCGAGTGGTTTATAAAATGGTTGAGTGTGCTGTATATCGAGTCGTTGCGGTGTTGGTTTTGGTTTGATGTGCTTGCTATCTGGTAATAGATTCTTTTTTTGGAGGCTTGCAGGTTTTTTGCGTCTTTGAGTTGATGTTCTTCAAAAAACACTTTTTCTATTTTGGCTTGGCTCAGGCGTTTGTCGTTTATGGGCTTGTTGTTAAAATACTCGATGGTGTATTTGAAGTTCAGGTTTTGGAGCATAGCGTGGTAGGTCCATGCGGCGTTTCCGTTCATGTCGAGCGGTGCGATGGGCTGCCTAAGGATTTGGTCTATGTCTTTGGCATCAATAAACCCAAAGTTGGTGATTTTTTGCTTCTCGTCGATATATCCAAACGCAATGCCTTTGGTCTGGACGGCCGTCGTGTTGCCCTCGATGGTCCATAGGTCGTATAAAATCAAGTAGTTGCTCTCAAAAAAAGGTATCTTGTCTCTCTCGATGGCTTGTATCTGCCTGATGGTGATGGGCGTGCGTTTGTTGGGGTCTTTAAAAATCTTGACCTTGCCCCTAAACAATTCGGGATAGACCGCCTGTGCCAAGTTTTTGGTAAAACTATAACCCATCAAGTTCGATTGGTCGCCGTCTTTGACCGTCAAAACCACCTGATTTTGAGCATCAACCGCCAGCACACCAAACACGCCAAACAAAACAAACAGCAATACCTTCATATCTAAAACAAATATTTTTACCAAAAGTAACTTAATAATTAATTAATAATAGTTTAACAAAAATCTTTACTTAATTTTGTGGTGCAAAAATAGTGCTTTTTTAGGCATTAAATTACATACAAACCAAAAAAAATGTAAATAATTTTAAAAAAGCACAAAAAAACACCTTTAAAGTACAAGATTTGTTCAAAATGAATAGCAAACGCCTAAACGACGAGGTCTTAGAACTCATCGAACTCAAAAATGAATTGAATGGTCTGACCTACAACGCCGCCAATTACGACGAACTGGAAGACGATGTCTGCGATTTTGAAGACACCTTCAACCTCAAATATGAAAAACACTTACACCCCGTTCTAAAAAAAATCCACGAGAGCCTCTGCCCCGACGTAGAGGTCATGGTTCCATCAGCCTACGTTGCCAAGTGCTACACCCAAAGCGTGGTAGAAGACGAGCAGTTTGAAATCAATCCGCAGCAAGGTCTCGTCGTCGTTACGCCCGACAACCGCAACGCCCGTCTGTCATTTTATCCCAATCCGCTGCGTGTGCTCTTTGTTACGCCCAAAGATTTTAGGGTCATCTGGAACGCCGAGCAGCCCGAAACATTTAATTTCTAATGCCTTCAAAACACCAAACAACCGATGATTAGTTGCAGCAATATTCACAAACAGTTTGGTGGCTTACAGATTTTGAAGGGCATCGATTTGAGCGTTGCCCAAGGCGAGCTCGTCAGCATTGTGGGTGCGTCAGGTGCAGGCAAAAGCACGCTGCTGCACATATTGGGTACGCTCGAAACCAGCAACCAAGGCTCGGTGGTGGTCGATGGGCAGATAGTAGGCGATTTGGGCGGTGCCAAGTTGGCAAAGTTTAGAAATGAAAAGATAGGTTTTGTGTTTCAGTTTCACCACCTTTTGCCCGAGTTTTCGGCTCTCGAAAATGTGTTGATTCCTGCTTTTATTAAAGGCACAAAAACCGAGATAGCCCAAAAAAAAGCCCGAGAGTTGTTGGGTCTGATGGGTCTCGAAAATCGTTTTGACCACAAGCCGCACGCCCTTTCGGGTGGCGAGCAGCAGCGTGTGGCAGTAGCAAGGGCATTAATAAACAGCCCCAAAGTGATTTTTGCCGATGAGCCTTCGGGCAATCTGGACTCCAAAAACGCAAAAGACCTTCATCAAATGTTTGTGATGCTAAAAAATACGCTGGCTTGCACCTTTGTCGTGGTAACACACAACGAGCAGCTAGCCTTGTTGTCTGATAGAACGGTGGTGATGAAAGACGGCAAAATTGTTTGAGACAACGGATTAACCAATCATTTAATTTTTTTGATTTTAAAAAAGTATTAAATAATATCATGAGTACAAAAATCAAGATTTTAGTAGTTGATGATGAGCCAGATGTGCTAGAAATCATTGACTACAATCTAAACCTCAACGGCTACGAGGTCTATACAGCCGACAACGGCGAAGATGCACTCCTGATGGCTTTAAAATTTGAGCCCGATTTAATTATTTTGGATATTATGATGCCCAAGTTAGATGGCGTTGAGACCTGCAAACGCCTGAGAGCCAACCCAAAGTTTTCGCAGACTTTGATTGTGTTTCTGACGGCTCGCAGCGAAGA
>JAYWHZ010000194.1:0-10432 GCA_043777395.1 Bacteroidota bacterium | reverse complement strand
TGATCTTGAATGATTTCAGGGTGCATTGGGCAGGTATAAGATGCTTTTGAGTCGGTTGCTGTTTGTGGTTTATCAATCATTTTCGATGTTTTTTTATCAAAGTCCGAAATGGTATAGTTGCCAACTTTGGATAATTATTCTTGAAATTTAGCCGTTGGAATGTGATTTTCATTGAAATTGATGCAGAATTGCCTTCAAGCAAAACAACTGCTTCAACACCTTCAATGCCATTCAAAGCATTTTCAACTTTGGATTTGCAACCATTACAACGCATTCCCGTAATGGTGTAGGTGTGTGTCATTGTTTTAAATTTTTAAAAACAATACCAAATACTCGTGTGATAACTGCTTGTTATTGAATTGATTACTGTTTACATTTTGCAGACTTCTGCACATTTTTCGTATCCGATAAGGCAAGCCAAACACGCATCAATGACATTTTTGTTGTTTTTTATTTTATAAATCCATTAACCGCAGATTAATTTCTGCACACAAAATTAGTATATGCTGGCATTTAAAATGTTATAAAATAAAGTATTTAAATTGTATAATTATCGTCTTATATTTATTTTTTGAGATTTCGGTTTCTTTGCCCAACACCAATGCCCATACTTTTGTTTCTACACATTTGCCTTTTGTAGCCAAATTTATTAAACTAAAAAATATTTTTAATACATTTGCACCACAAAAACAACCAAAAAAACCTATGCTATTAATCTGCGATAGTGGCTCGACCAAAGCCGACTGGAAACTCTCCGACGGTCAAAAAGAAATTGATAGCTTCAGTACGATGGGCTTCAACCCGTTTTTTCATACCGAAGAAACAGTTTACCACGAACTCAAAAAAAATGAACGCATGTGGGATATTGCTTTCGAGGTCAAAAACGTTTATTTTTATGGTGCCGGCTGCTCAAGTCCCGAACGCAACGCCATTATCCAAAAAGGACTCCAAAGGGTGTTTAGAAACGCCAAAGTGCTGGTCGAACACGACATACTCGGTGCTGCCATTGCCGCTTGCGGCGACCAGCCGGGCATCACCTGCATACTCGGCACAGGCTCAAACTCTTGCTACTACGACGGCAAAAACCTCAAACACCTGCCCTCAGGTTTCGGCTATATCTTGGGCGACGAAGGCAGCGGCGGCTACCTAGGCAGGCATCTGCTCTCGCTGTTTATGTATGGACTCACGCCACAAGACATTACCGACGAGCTGACCAACAAATATGGCTTAAACAATGAAATTATTTACCAAAAAGTCTATCACGAACCCGATGCCAACGTCTATATGGCTTCGTTTGCCAAAGTGTTGTCTAACCACAAAGACAGCGAGTTTGTACAAAAACTTGTCAATCAAGCCTTTACCAATTTTTTGGACATAGACGTGGCTCGCTACACACTTGAAGTCAAGCAGGTCTCAATCAATTTTATAGGTTCGGTGGCTTCCAATTTTAAAGAAAACCTCCAAACACTCCTTGCCCAGCGAGGTTGGACGATGGGCAAAGTAACCAGCGAACCCATCAAAGAACTGCTGCAATATTACCAAAATAAGCAATGAAATACGCCAACATCAAAGAAGAAGAACTCAAAAATAAAACAGCCCAAGACTACTTTTGGCTCTACGATTGCTCCAAAATAGTCGGTAATATTGACTTTTGTGTCGCCATGCACGGCAGCCAAGACGAATCACTCCTTTGGGCGGAAGCCAAAAAGGGTGTTGCCGATATGTATAACTCCCTGACGCAGTTGATTTTGACCATCGGCAAGGCTCGTACTTTCGATAAATTTTTGCCCCCTTCCTATCTCGGGTCATTCGATGCCGAAAAAATTGCCTTCGTGCCCTACTCCGAAATTGCAGATGTTTTTTACTTGAATGATTTTAATTGGAACGTCGCAGCCTCCAATTACGATACTCGGGAGTTCAAACTCATTCACGAAAAAGTAAAAAATACCATCACCGAAAAAACCCTCCTTTTCAATTACCAAAAAGATGACCTTGAACTCAAAAATTTTATCAAAACCAACTTCATAGTTGGCAAATTTGGCATCACCAAGACCCGAATTGATAAAAATAATTTCATGGTTATTTACAACAAATGGCTCGGTGCCGTCAAGCCGACCATCGCTGTAAATTGGGAGATTGCCAAGAAAACGGGTATCATCGATGGCGATTTTTACCTGGCTGATTTGCTTTCGCAGGAAAATAATACCTTGAAAGAAAAACTATACGTCCTCCTCAAACACGACCATTATACATTGGAGCGAAGCATAGACCAAGCGGGTATGTTTAGCAGCAAACGTACCGAATTTAAGGACAAACAAGCCGCTCACACCCTTTTTTGGAATCGGTACGTCCGTCCGCCAAGGGAGGAATACTGGGACTACATCGTGGAGCGTAGGGACTTGCTCGTGCCGCAAGATGTTCGGGAGCGAAAAGGCTCGTTTTTTACCCCTCAAATTTGGGTCGAACTATCGCAGCAATACCTTGCCGATGTATTGGGCGAAGATTGGCAAGATGAATATTACATTTGGGACTGTGCCGCAGGAACAGGAAATTTGTTGGCAGGACTGACCAATAAATATCATATTTACGCCTCTACTTTGGATAGGCAAGACGTGGAGGTGATGCACGACCGCATACAAAATGGGGCGAACCTGTTGGAAAACCAAGTTTTTCAATTTGATTTTTTGAACGATGATTTATTCCCCTCCGTTGGAGGGGTGCCCGAAGGGCGGGGTGGCAAACTCCCCCAATCGCTGCAAGATATTATCAATGACCCCGAAAAACGCAAGAAATTGGTCATTTACATCAATCCGCCGTATGCGGAGGCAAGCGATAAAAAAACATTTGGGCGAATAGAAGGCAAGGCAGGGGTAGAGCAATCTAAGATGAATAAAAAATATGCTTCCCTTTTAGGTCAAGGTAATGCGGAACTTTTTGCTCAATTTTTGATACGCATAAATAAAGAAATTCCCGACTGCATATTGGGTCAGTTTTCTACTTTAAAAGCCCTTCAAGGGCAGCATTTTGTAGATTTTAGGCAGCATTTTTCGGCAAAATTGGAACGATTATTTCTGATTCCTGCCGATACTTTCGACAATGTAAAAGGGAAATTTCCGATTGGCTTTTTTGTTTGGACTTATGACAAAGATGCAAGATTTGAAAGCATCGTAGCCGATGTTTATGATAAAAATGGAAAACAGATAGGTACAAAACTGATAGAATCATATACAGATAGCCAATACATCAACGATTGGGTAAAGCCTTATCGGGCAGATATTAAACAAAATCAATTGATTGGTAAGTTTCCGTTTAAGGGTTCGGATTTTCAGAATCAAAATATTATCCAAATTGTTCACCATAAAATGCCCTACAACACCGAAGCTGGTCAGTTTCACATCAATCAAAAAAATGTCATTTATGCAGCCATTTATTTTGCCGTTCGCAAGTGCATTGATGCCGATTGGTTGAATGACCGTGACCAATTTTTGTACCCCAACGAAGGCTGGAAACACGACACCGAATTTCAAAACGATTGCTTGGCATATACGCTTTTTAGCAATAATATTCAATCCCAGTACGGCACGAATCACTGGATTCCGTTCACAGAAAATGAAGTCAATGCCATGGCGAAATTTGAGAGTAATTTTATGGCAAAATATCTTGTAGGCAAAATTGACACCGAAATTACGTTTGATTTATTCCATAAAATAGAAAAAAAACAGCGAACCACGCCCCTACAATTTTCCCCCATCGCTATGCAAGTTTTCGAGGCAGGCAAGGCATTGTGGCGGTATTACCACGAAAGTATCAAAAATATACCTGCTTGGAGTGACCAAAAACCGAACGTCAATGCGAGTTTGTACGATATTCGGGAATATTTTCAGGGTAGAAACGACAAAGGAAAAATGAATAATAAAAGCCAAGACGAAAATTATAGCCTTTTGATAAGCGATTTGAGAGAAAGCCTAAAAACGTTGGCTTTGAAAATCGAACCAAAGATTTATGAGTTTGGGTTTTTGAAAGCGTAATTTTGAACCAATCCCAAACCAAAAATAGGTCAATAAAACGAACCCTCAAAACATTAAATAAAAAATATTTTTTAAATTAATAAAAAAGCCGTAACTTTGCACCTCATTTTATAAAAATTCAACTCGTTAATTAAAAATGCCTAACCAGTACGAAACTGTATTTGTTGTAACGCCTGTGCTAACAGAAGAACAAATGATGCAAACAGTTGAGAAGTTTAGAGAGGTGCTAAAAGCAAATGGCGCCGAGATTGTACACGAAGAGAGTTTGGGGCTACGCAAATTAGCCTATCCAATTCAAAAAAAGAGTACAGGATTCTACCAAATGTTCGAGTTCAGAGCCGAACCAACCTTGATTGATAAGCTCGAAATCGACTACCGCAGAGATGAACGCCTATTGCGTTTTCTAACCATCAGATTGGATAAATACGCCGTTGCCTACGCCGAAAGCCGCAGAAACAAGCACGTCCGTATGGCAAAAGAAGCCATCGAAGCCGCCGACAAAGCCGCCATCGACCTTGCCGAAGCACAAAAAGCCGAAGCCATAGCAGCCCAACAAGCCGCCGAAGCCGAAACCGCCGACAAAGCCGCAAAACTGATAGCCCAACAAGCAAAAGAAGCCGAAGAAGCCGTAAAAACCGCAAAATTGGCAGCACAACAAGCCTCCGAACAACAAGAAGCCGCTGCACAAACCACCACTCAAACACCCGTAGAACCACAAACGGCATCTACCCAAACACAGCCACTCGACACCGATGATGCAAAAACGGACAACGTCTAAAATGATAACGAATACCTTCAACAGCAACTCGCCAAAAGAAGAGATTCAAAAAAAATATTGCCGATTTAAAAAAAATGGTATCCGATTTATTGACTACAAAGACCCAAACTTTTTGTTAAAATTGGTCAATGAGCAAGGCAAAATATTGCCACGCCGACTGACCGGTACGTCCCTAAAATACCAACGCCGTGTATCCCAAGCCATCAAACGTGCCAGACACTTGGCATTGTTACCTTATGTAGCCGACGGCTTAAAATAAACCACCATACAAAAGAAAAATCAATGAAAGTTATACTCAAACAAGACTACATCAGCTTGGGCTACAAACACGACGTTGTGGTGGTTAAAGACGGATATGGTCGCAATTTCCTTATCCCAAAAGGTATCGGCATGATAGCCAATGACTCAAACCTAAAAGTAAGAGCAGAAAACATACGCCAAGCCGAACACAAACAAAGTGCCATCAGAGCGGCCGCTCAGAAAATAGCCGATGCCGTTGCCGCACTCAAACTCGTCTTTAAAGCCAAAGCAGGCGAAAACGGTAGAATCTTTGGAACCATTACGCACCAGCAGATAGCCGACGCACTGACAGCCAAAGGCATCGAAGTGGACAGAAGAAAGATTACTTTTGGCTCAGACATTAAGACTTTGGGCGAATTTGAAGCCACTTTGGACATTCACAGAGAGATAAAACCTATCTTGAAGTTTGAAGTCGTTGCCGAATAAACCAAAGACAATACCCACTCAAAAGTAAACTCGCTTTAAGATTTATTTTTGTTTTATTTGATGCAAAAAATCGCTTTCTCCAAAGCGATTTTTTGTGTTTTTGGTATTTAATAATGCTATCAATGGTTTAAACATCGAGCAGCATACGGCTTGGGTCTTCGAGCAGTTCTTTCATTTTGAACAAAAACCCAACCGACTCCCTGCCGTCTATAATGCGGTGGTCGTAGCTCAAAGCCACATACATGATGGGTCTTACGACAATTTCGCCATTGACCACCACGGCACGCTGCACGATGTTGTGCATGCCCAAAATAGCCGATTGTGGGGCGTTGATGATGGGTGTAGAAAGCATTGACCCAAACACGCCGCCGTTGGTGATGGTAAATGTACCGCCTGTCATTTCGTCTATCGTGAGTTTGTTTTCTCGGGCTTTGGTTGCAAGGTCTAAGACTGCTTTTTCTATTTGAGCCAGACCGAGCTGCTCGGCATTTCTGATGATTGGCACCACGAGACCTTTGGGAGCCGAAACGGCGATAGATACATCGACATAGTCGGAATAAACGATGTTTTCGCCCGAGATAGCGGCATTGACGGCGGGAAAATCACGCATGGCAAGGCAGGCGGCTTTGGTAAAAAAGGACATAAAACCCAACCCAACGCCGTGAATTTCTTTAAATTTATCTTTATATTTTGCCCTCAAATCCATGATTGGCTTCATGTCCACTTCGTTGAATGTGGTGAGCATGGCTGTTTCGTTTTTGACGGCGACGAGTCGTTTGGCAATCACCTTTCGGAGTTTGCTCATGGGTTCGGTGCGTTGTGTTCGGTGTTGGTTTGCGGTGTTTGGCTGGGCTGTTTCTACTTTTGCTGGTATTAGGGCAACAGGTGCGGCGGTTGGTTTGGTATCGGCTGCGAGGGCATCGGCTTTGGTTATTTTACCGTTTTCGCCTGTTCCTTTGAGGGTTTTGGGGTCGATGCCTTTGTCGGAGAGTATATTTTCGGCGAGTGGTGTTGTTTTGGCATCGGTTTTGGCTTGGGGCGTTGTTTTTTGAACTTCTTTTTGTGCTATTTCGGTTTTTTCTTGTGGTTTTTGGGGTTCTTTGGTATCGTTTTGCGTTTTTGAGGTATCTATTTTGGCAAACAGCTCGCCTATTTTGAGTGTTTGTCCTTCTTTTGCTACGATGTGTAATATGCCGTCGGCTTCGGCGTTGTATTCCATAGTGGCTTTGTCGGTTTCAAATTCGCAGAGTGCTTCATCTTTTTCTACAAAATCACCTTCTTTTTTGAGCCAGACGGCAATGCTCGCTTCGGTGATAGACTCGGCAAATGCGGGTACTTTTATTTCTAACATGGAAGTATTTTTTGATGGTGAAAAGGTTGATGGTGTATTCTAAATGCTATAATTGGGATAATAGTTCAATGTTAGAGTTCTAAAACCACACTTTCGTTGCTGATGCCCAAACTTACGGTGCCTTTGGGTGCTTCGGAGAGCTGGTAGTCGTAGGGAAAAATTTCGAGGATATTGGTTTTTAGTATCTCGGTGATTTCATAATCGACGACCATCGTTTTCATTTTTTCGTTTAGGCGTTCGAGTGCCTGCTCGACGGTTGTGGCGGTGAGCAAGATGGTGTTGGTTGCCATTTTGGAGCTGCCGTTGTTTATGTCGATGAGTTCAAAACTCATTTTGACCCGATACCATATATCCGCATCTTCAAAATGAAAGACATCGGTATATTTGGCTCTGGCAACGGTCGTGATGTCAAAATTTTTGATGTAGGGCGTTAGGAGTTCGTAGAGTCGTTTTTCGACTTCGGTGTAGCTCAAAGCATCGACCAGATAGGTCTCACTAATTTTCTTGATAAACCCTTTTTCGTCTTCTTTGGTGTAAGAAATTTTGGACTGAAACCAATTGTTCATAGCTATTATTTTTTATTGAATGCGATTGACTTTAACTGTATTTTGTGCAAAGTTAAAGAAATTTGTTTTTTGATGCCTTTTTTTAATCAATATTTTTTTTTGACGTATTTTTGTGCTTGTTTTTGTTGTTTCAATGAAATAATAAACGCCTGAGCCCATTCAAAAACCAATGAAAATAAAAGATATTATTGCCGAGATAGAACGTTTTGCTCCGCCAACGCTCCAAGAACCCTACGACAATTCGGGCTTGCTCGCAGGCAATGCCAACACCCAAGTGGCGGGCGTGTTGCTCAGTTTGGACTGTACCGAAAGCGTCGTCGATGAAGCCATTGACCAAAACTGCAACCTGATAGTGAGCCATCATCCGCTTATTTTTTCGGGTCTCAAATCGATTACAGGCAAAAACTACGTCGAACGAACGCTCATCAAAGCCATCAAAAACGATGTTGTGTTATATGCTGCTCACACCAATTTAGACCACGTAGCCCAAGGCGTAAACAAAAAAATAAGCGACAAACTGGGTCTCACAAACACCAAAATATTAAGTCCAAAGCCCAATCTACTTAGAAAACTGATTACTTTTGTACCCAAGATTCACCTCCAAAGCCTGCAATCAGCCTTGTTTGAAGCTGGTGCTGGGCAAATGGGAAACTACACCGAGACGAGTTTTTGGAGCAGCGGTACTGGTTCGTTCAAGCCCAACAACCAAGCCAAACCATACGTCGGAAACCCAAACGAGCGACATAGCGAACCCGAAAGCCGCCTCGAAATCGTTTTTGAAACCCACAACGAACAGCAGATTATCCAAGCATTAATCAAAAATCACCCTTACGAAGAGGTTGCCTACGATGTTATTACGCTCCAAAAAAGCCATCAAAATATTGGGTCGGGCATGGTTGGTGTGTTGCCAAAACCCATGTCGGAGCCTGAGTTGATGGAACTGATAAAGCATATTTTTGGGGTTAAAACCATTAGACACACTGAGCTGTTGGGCAAAAAGGTTGAGAAAATAGCCGTTTGTGGCGGTTCGGGTCGTTTTTTATTGCCAAATGCCATTGCCCAACAAGCCGACGTTTTTGTTACCGCCGATTTCAAATATCACGAGTTTTTTGATGCCCAGAGACAAATTGTGGTCATGGATATTGGGCATTATGAGAGCGAACAGTTTACGGTAGAGATATTTGATGCGATAATTAGAAAAAAATTTAGTAACTTTGTACCCAAAATATCAAAAATAAACACCAATCCAATTTTTTATACCTAAAAAACAAGAAATGGAACTAACCATAGAAGAAAAACTAAGAGCCATCTACAAGGTTCAACTCATCGATGCCAAAATTGACCAGATAAAACGTTTGAGGGGTGAACTGCCGCTTGAAGTAGCCGATTTGGAAGACGAGATAACGGGTCTCGAAACACGCCTCAAAAAGTTTCAGGACGAAGAAGCCTATGTCAAAAATTTTATTACCCAAAAAGAAGCCCTCATCAAAGACTCGATAGGCTTGAAAGCCAAATACGAAACCCAACTCATCAACATCAAAAACAGCCGTGAGTTTGATGCCGTAACCAAAGAAGTGGAATATCAGGGGCTGGAAGTGCAAGCAGCAACAAAAAAGATAAACGATGCCAAAATAAAACTAACTGCCAAAACGCAAGACATCACAGCCATCGTTGAGGGCATTGGCACAAAAAAAACCCAGCTCACCCAAAAACAAAAGGAGCTCGACGGCATCGTTGCCGAAACAAAACGAGAAGAAGACCTGCTCCAAGCGGTTTCAAACGAGGCAGCAGAAGGCGTAGATACTCGATTGCTAAACGCCTACCGACGCATCAGAAGCAACGCCCGCAACGGACTTGCAGTGGCACCAATCGTCAGAGATGCCTGCGGCGGATGTTTCAACCGCATACCCCCACAACGACAATCGGACATCAGAAGCAAGAAAAAAGTCATCGTATGCGAATATTGTGGCAGGATATTAGTCGATAACGACATTGCTCAGATAGAAGAAGCCCAAATTGCCTAAAAACACGAACACAAAAAGCGGCAAAATAAAAATTAAAAAAAATAAGTTTGAATAATAGAAAAAGTGTGCTACCTTTGCACTCGCAAAAGATAAAACGAAGCCTCAAACACTGCGTCTTTTTCAATGCGGTACCTTAGCTCAGTCGGTAGAGCAAAGGACTGAAAATCCTTGTGTCCCTGGTTCGATTCCTGGAGGTACCACAACAAACCCAATCGGTTGATAAAACCCATTGGGTTTTTGTTTTTTAAGGCTTTTTGATATAATTGGGGTCTAATCCAAATTTAAAAATTATTTTTACCACTCAAAACCATATTCGTTTTTATTTATTTTACACCAACTACACAGCAAGAGATAGAAAGTGAAGTATTTGTATTTTGTTCGCCACGCCAAATCAAGTTGGGACAACACCTCTCTGACCGATTTTGAAAGACCACTCAACAGCAGAGGCAGAACCGACGCACCAAAGATGGGACTGCTGCTGAAAAGCAAAAAAATATTGCCCAATTTGGTGCTTTCAAGCCCCGCCAACAGAGCCATTACGACGGCTCGAATGGTGTGCCAAGCCATCAACTACCCACTGACAAAGATAGAAATACGCAACGAACTCTACGACACAAGTTTCCAAAAAGTACTCAACACCATCGAACTCGTAAACTCAACAATAGACGTTTTGATGATTTTTGGGCACAACGAATGGATTACCGAAATGGTCAATTACCTCAGCCCAACACCCATCGAAAACATAGCCACTTGCGGCGTGGTAGCACTAAAATGCCACATCAACGATTGGTTTGAACTCGATTATAGCACGATAGACTTGCTTTTTTATGAAAAACCACTCAAAAGCGAATAAAACCAAATGCTATCACCTTAAACCAAAACCGACGGCTCAGCAAGCCTCTAAAACATTAAAAAAAAATGAACAACATTGAAACGTTGATTTTCGATATACAAAAAAC
>JAYWHZ010000193.1:0-3045 GCA_043777395.1 Bacteroidota bacterium | reverse complement strand
TTGCCCAATCGCCCAAATATAGCAACAATTTTCTCTCGCTCGGTGTCGGGGCAAAGGCACTTGGGTTGGGCAACGCCGTGGTGGCTTCGGTGGGCGATGTGTCGTCGGCTTATTGGAACCCAGCGGGCATCATTGGCAAGATAGACAACCGCCAGATAGGCTTGATGCACAGCGAGTATTTTGGCGGCGTGGCAAGCTACGACTATGCTTCGCTCGTGGTCAGAAACGACCACCGAAGTGCCTACGGAATTTCGCTCATCAGGTTTGGTGTCGATAATATTCCCAACACGCTGACGCTCATAGACCCCAGTGGCAAAATCAATTACAACAATGTGGGGGCTTTTTCGGCAGCCGATTATGCAGGCATACTAAGCTATGGCAGGCAAACCAAAGACCAAACGCTCAAAATCGGTTTTAACATAAAAATTATTAGGCGTGTGGTGGGTTCTTTTGCGTCGAGTTGGGGTTTTGGTATGGATTTTGGCGTTCAAAAAATTATTAATAAAAAATGGCAAATTGGTTTGGTTGCCCGTGATTTTTCTAACACCTACAACATTTGGCGGTACAACAAAGCCGAGTTTGAAGATGTGTTTTCGCAAACGGGAAACCTTATTCCCCAAAACGCCATCGAACTCACCAAACCCAGAGTAGTCGTGGGTCTGGGAAGGCTACACAACATCAACCCGAAACTGGCTATCCGCTGGGAACTCAACGCCGACATAACCACCGACGGCAAACGAAACACCATCTATGCCAACAAAAACATAAGCATAGACCCTTTGATGGGCATAGAACTGGGCTACAAACAGGTGTTTTTTGTCCGAACGGGCATCAATAACATCCAATACCAAACCAACAGCCTAAACCAACGCATCAGAACGGTGCAACCCAACATTGGGGCTGGATTCAAATACAATAGATTCAACATCGATTATGCCATGACCAACTTTAACCAGACCAACTCGGGTTTTGCCTCCAATGTGTTTAGTGTGTTGATTGACTTTGGCAAAATTCAAAAATAAAATATTTATAATCCATTCTTAACAAAAAAATATTTTGATGAACAACAATCGATTGCGGATGCTTTTGGTCTCTTTGCTCTCGCTGGTGCAAGGGATAACGGCTTGCGGTCAAGAAAAATTTGACCAAATGGTAGATAGGCTTTGCAGCCAAACCGTGCCAACCATCACACCCAAGGCACTCCAGAGCCAACTCGAACAACACGGCTCACAAAAAATCTATGTCTTAGACACCCGTGAATCAAACGAGTTTGAGGTTTCGCACCTCCAAAATGCCCGTTCGGTGGGCTACAAAAAATTTTCTATCGAGGCGCTCCACGACGTTCCCAAAGATGCGATGCTTGTAACCTACTGTACGGTGGGCTACCGAAGCGAAAAAATAGGCGAACAACTCCTCAAAGCAGGCTACAAAAACGTGCATAATCTCTACGGCGGCATCATCAATTGGTCGAATGAAGGGCAAATACTCTACAACAACACCCAAAAAACAACCCCAAAAGTGCATACATACTCCAAAAGTTGGGGAAAATGGCTCACCAAAGGCGAAAAAATTTATGAATAATAAATCGTACCTCGCCAGACCCTAAAACCAAACAACTGAAATATTAAACTTATATAAAAACAACGTGTTTGGCTTCCCAAATCCGATATGGTCTTGCCAACGCATCAAATAAAAATAAATGTATAAACACTTGAATAATACGGCGGTTTGAAGGGCTATTTTTTTAGTTCCCAAGCCAAAGTAAAGTCATTTGGTAGATAATGGCTTATAGCGAATATTCGTTAAATTATGATTATTTTTATTTGTAATAAATTAGTTATTAGTTAATAAAACATTAATTAATTATTAATATATTGGTAAAAGCATTTTTTGTGGAACTTAGTTTGGGTTACTTTGTGTTTTATTTGAAATTAATGTCAGAAACCACAACACACACATTAACCTTTTTCTGCGAACGAATTTTCTTTCAATGAAGAACTAAAAAAATTACAAACAATGAAAAACGCCCCATTAAAATCACTGCTTCGCTTCTTGATAAAAGTCTATTTTTCAAACCAAACCAAAGGCGTACCCTATGGGTCGAGCCAAGCGATTGGTTTTTTGAGCGAATATCGCCTTTAAACATTAAAAATCAGATTGGTTTTTAGACCATCCGTTTTTTTGGCAGCTAAAGTCCCCGTTTGGTACAAACCGAATTGGGATTTTGTCGTTTTTATTGTTTAATTTTGCACCATTAAATCAGAGTCTCAACCGCACATCACAACAACGTCATGATACAAATAAAGCAATTTACGTTCAACGCCTACCAAGAAAACACCTATATTTTGTATGACCAAACCAACGAAGCCCTCATCATTGACCCGGGTTGCTACACGGCAGCGGAGCAAAAAACGCTCAAAACGTTTATCAGCCAAAATGAATTGAAGGTCGTTTGGCTGCTCAACACGCATTGCCACATAGACCATGTGTTGGGCAATCGGTTTGTGGTGGACACGTATGGGGTGCCGTTTGCCGCCCACAAAACCGAACTCGAATACCTGAAAGAGGTGCCAAACTATGCCCCAATGATGGGTTTCAGATATGACGAATCGCCGATGCCAACCCATTTTTTGGACCACAACGACGTGATAACCTTTGGCAATGAGAGTCGGCTCGAGGTGCTATTTACGCCGGGACATTCGGCGGGGAGCATCAGTTTTTATTCTAAAAAACAAGGTTTTTTGGTCTCGGGCGATGTTTTGTTTGCAGGAAGCATAGGCAGAACCGATTTGCCGGGTGCCAACTACGAAACGCTCATGGACTCTATCAGAACAAAAATTTTGACTTTGCCCAGCCAGACCGTCGTCTATTCGGGACATTATGAACCCACAACCGTTGGGCAAGAGCGGCAAACCAATCCTTATTTACAAAACGTTAATTTGTAGTGAAACAAACCCATTTAGCCAAACACAAGCCTTGAAAGTCTTACACCGATTGCTCATCAAATCATTTTTAATGCCTTTTTTGGCTACTTTTTTTTATTGT
>JAYWHZ010000192.1:0-10472 GCA_043777395.1 Bacteroidota bacterium | reverse complement strand
CCCTATTTTGGTATGGCACGCCAAGACAGAAAAGACAAGCCCAGAGTGTCTATCGCCTCTCGGTTGGTAGCCGATATGCTTACGGTGGCGGGCATCAGCAGAATAATGACGATGGATTTGCATGCCCCGCAGATACAAGGTTTTTTTAATGTGCCGGTAGATCATTTGTTTGGCATGACGTTGTTTATGGATTATATAAAAAACCTAAACGTCGATAATATGGTTTTTTGCGCCCCAGATATGGGTGCCACAGCCCGAATAAAACCCTATCTCAAACACTTTGCCACCACGCCGATGGTCGTTTGCAGCAAAGAGCGTTTGAGACCCAACGAAGTCAATTCGATTATGTTGATTGGCGATGTAAAGGGCAAAAATGTTTTGATTATCGATGACATGATAGACACCGGCAGCACCATTTGCAAAGTGGCAGAGACCATCATGGGGCAAGGTGCCGTGTCTGTGAGAGCCATTTGTACGCACCCCGTTTTGTCGGGTCAAGCCTACGAAAACATAGAGGCATCGCCGCTGGTAGAAGTCGTTGTTACGGATACTATTCCGCTCCAAAGGCAGTCGAGCAAGCTCAACGTGGTCTCTGTTGCACCGCTTTTTGCCAAAGCCATCAAACGCATCAACGACCACAAGAGCATGAGTTCGTTGTTTGAATAAATGGTGTTTTGGGAATGAATTAACGATAAAATTTTTACAAATATTCAATAAATAAATTAAAATCAAAAAAAAATGAAATCAGTAGAATTGAGCGGTTTTCTTAGAGAAAACGTAGGGAGCATGGACTCACGCACACTCCGTTATGAGGGCAAAGTGCCTTGTGTGATGTATGGCAATGGTGTACAAACGCACTTTTGGGTCTATGGCTATGATTTAAAAAAACTGACACACACGCCAGAGACCTCCATCGTGAAGGTTTCGGTTAATGGCAAGACACACGAAACTGTGTTGCAAGAAGTGCAGTATCACCCAGTAAATGAGTCGTTTATACATGCCGATTTTTTGGTACTCGACCACAACAAAGAAGTCAAAGTGTCGCTTCCAGTCCATTATGTTGGCGACTCGATAGGCGTTAAAGCAGGCGGCAAGCTGGTGGTTCGTTTCAAGAGAATGAAAGTAAAAGCATTGCCAAAAAACCTTCCCGATGCCATCAAAGTTGATATTTCGCAGCTCGATTTAGCCAAAAGCATCAGGGTCAAAGATGTATTGGTCGATGGTTTTATTATCTTAGATGCTCCAAGCAACCCGATTTGTACGGTGGCAATTCCACGTGAGATGAAAAAGGCATAATTGGCACTATTTTATCACCACAATTTTTAGACCCTATCCCTGTCTGTCTCGATACAACACGGATAGGGTTATTTTTTTGAAGATAAAAGCAAATAGTTTTGGATATTTTTAATGGCATTGGGTGATAAAAGCAAAGAAAAACAAAAAAAATTGTTCATTTGAAATAAAAGTATTTACTTTGCCTGAGTATTTAGTTCCACCCTAAAATTATAATTTCCATCATGAAACCTATTGCTACAACGTTGGTCAGCATTCTGACTATGAGCCTCTTTTTGGCGTTTGGCTCTGCAAGTGCTGCAACTGCTCCGCTGCCGGGCATCAAAAAACAAACTTTTATTGAGCGGCTTGCAGCCACTGTCCAACCCCACGACGAGTTGGACCAGACGTTGCTCATCATCTTGGCGGTTTTGTTGCCGCCTTTGGCTGTCGGTCTCAAAACGGGTTTTGTTTCCAGACAATTTAAACGCAATGCACTGATTTACCTGATTGCCGTGGTTGGTATTGGTGTATTGAGGGTGTTTTTAGATGTTTTCTTTAATATTCCTTTTATTGATACTTTGCTTTGGCTGCTTATCATCGTGGGTGTCGTCTATTGTATTTTAGATGCCTATAAGATTGTAACAAACAGAACAACCACACCTAAAAAATAATATTTATAACCAATTTAAAATTAAATCATTAGACTAAAAAAAATGAAAAAAAACCTCAAATTCTTGATTGTAGCCCTCTTCTTTGGCTGCTTGGCACTGGCTAACTTGGCTACGGCTACCGAAACCTCCAACCTATCAAAAGACGTAAAAATTGGCAACACAACCCTAAAAATTGCTAATTCTGATGCCCAACAACCTAACCTCAAACAAGGCGTTTTGAGCAAAATGATGGGCAAAATGCTCGCCGACGACACCGACAAAATCTTGTTGATTGTCTTGGCACTCTTCATACCACCAGTAGCCGTAGGTCTTGCCAGCGACTGGAAAGACACCAAAGCACTGATATTAAGCATTATCTTAACTTTGCTTTGTGGCATACCAGGCATCATTTATGCTTTTATCTACCTCAACAAGAAAGGTAAATTATAGTCAAAAGTTATTAAATCAACGTTAAAAGACCTACTTTTGTGGGTCTTTTTTGGCTTAATGCCTTGTGTCTCATGGATTTTTATCAAAAAATACCCTATGCTATCAAAATTTTAGCAATTTTGGTGCTTCTTGCCTACTATTTTGTCGTCGAACCAAGCCAAAGTAGCTATCTGCCCTGCCCAATCTACACCCTAACAGGGCTAAAATGTGGCGGCTGCGGCATACAAAGGGCTTTGCATCATGCGTTGCACCTGCGTTTTGGTGAGGCATTGAGGCTAAATTATTTGTCCATCTTTATATTTATCTACCTATTTTTGTTGATTGGATTGGCAACTCCAAACTTAAAAAACAAACGACTTTTGAACCTAAAACACTTGCTATATACCGAAAAAGCCTTGCTCATTGTCTTGCTCGTACTCATTTTGTTTATGATATTTAGAAATTTGATTAACCACTGATAAAATAAATAAAAAATGACCCCAAACGAACTCGTTTTTGTGAGCCGCAACAGCCACAAGATAGCAGAAATAAACCAACTTTTGAACCAAACACCCTTTGAAGTCGTGGGTTTAGAAGCTATTTTTTTTGACCAAGACATTGAAGAAACCGCAGAAACCATAGCTGGCAATGCCATACTCAAAGCCAAAACCATTGCCGATGGGTTTGCCGAACTCAATTGTTTTGCCGACGACACGGGTCTCGAAATCGAAGCCCTCGGTGGGCAGCCAGGCGTGTATTCGGCTCGATTTGCGGGCGAACCGCCAGATAGCCAAAAAAATATAGAAAAAGTATTGAGCCTCATGGCTCAACAAACTAACCGAAAAGCCCAATTCAAAACGGTTATCTGCCTCTATTTTGACCACAAGCAACATCTTTTTGAGGGCATCGTAGCGGGCAAAATAATTGAAAACGGAAGGGGCGAAGGCGGTTTTGGCTACGACTCTATCTTTGTACCAAAGGGCTACGACCAAACTTTTGCCCAGATGCCCGCCGCACTCAAAAACCAAATCAGCCACAGAGCCATCGCTATCAATAAAATGATTGATTTTTTGACAGGACATTATTTTTAATACATTTAACCAATTACCAAAGAAAAAAAGCCTGTTACTCAATGGTTTTGGCTCAATTTTTGCCCAATGGTGCTAAGCATCTGTTTGAAATACCCAAAGCAAACAACTTTGCCAAAACAACGTTGCTACCAACAACAATAAAACCACCAAACGCCTAAAAAATTATCTGCCATGAAAAAAATGATTTCGATTACTTTTCTCCTTGCATCGTCAATAGCCACCGTGTGTCTGCCGAGCTGCAAAGAAGACCCCATCGGACCGCCAACGCCCGTACCCACGTCGGTAACGGACATAGACGGCAACGTCTATCCCGTCAAACAAATCGGCACCCAAATTTGGATGACCGAAAACCTACGCACCGCCCGATACAAAGACGGAACAACGATTGCCACAGGTCTCACGGCACTAAACTGGGCTGTCAGTACGCTTGGAGCCTATGCCATCTACGACGACGAACCCAACAACAACGCCACACACGGAAAACTCTACAACTGGCAAGCCGTCAATAGCCAAAAACTGGCTCCCGAAGGCTACCACGTGGCTACAACAGACGAATGGAATCAACTCCTAAACCACCTTGGCGGCTTTGCGGTGGCAGGTGGCAAAATGAAATCTACCGCCACAATCTGGAACGCACCAAACACAGGAGCAGACAACAGCAGCGGATTTAACGCACTGCCAAGCGGATTTAGGGGAACCACAGGCAGCTATACCGCACTGGGAAACTTGGCATACTTTTGGAGCGCCACCGAACGAAACGCCACGCAAGCCAACTACACCAACCTGCAACAAGACATGGCATCTGCACTCTCAAACGGTGCCACAAAAACATTTGGATACTCGGTGAGGTGTGTCAAAAATTAGTAAGCTCCAAATGAGCTTCAAGATTAAAAATAAGCATTAAACAATTTTGACAGGCAAAGAGCTTGCTATCCAGACGGGCTATGGTTTTTCCGAATCTTAGGGCAGCACATCTGTGCCAAAAATGAAACTAATGGGGTCTTTGGTTTCGTTCTTGGAATTGTCTCAATAGTACTGGGAGCAGCATTGTATTTATCAGATTTATTTTATATTTAGAACCTTTTTTTTTAAAAACCCTTATTGACTGCCTAAGTCACTTTTTAGTATGTTAAGAATTAGGACAAATCAAATTACACACTAAACCAAAAAAATATGATAAAAAAAAATTTTCTTACCCTAATTTTATGCTTTATCAGCATCATTTTTGCCCCAAAATCAACAGATGCAGCATTTTTAGACCTATCCAAACAGTCGTCTCGAAGCCAAGTAGCCAATCTACCTTTGCACCCAGACGAAAACCAGATAGAGATGCCAGCTGTTTCTAAGAAGCCTACCTTAAAGCAGAAATTAACACATCTTTTTGCCCACAAACAGGCAAACAAACACAACACAGACGACCAAACCCTCGGTGCGAAAGCCAAGGCCGGAGAAAAAAGTCAGGTTGTTGCATTGGTACTCTGTTTCTTCCTTGGTGTGCTTGGTATTCATAGGTTTTATCTTGGATACACAGGCTTGGGCATTCTCTATCTGTTCACAGGTGGTCTTCTTGGCGTTGGCTGTCTGATAGACCTGATACTGCTCATTTTCCCAAACGGCTTGACACCCAAAGGGCAATCAAGTTACTAATATCGGCTGGATTTTTATGTGGTCGCATTCAGAAAAGTAAGTTCAATAGGACTTATTTTTTTTTATGTTTAAAAATTTATGGGACAACACGGCACGAGGCTGAGGTACGATGCCGTTTGTGAAGAATGGCAGAGAAAACCGTCAAAAAACCATTTCAAAGCAAGTATTTTAAAATTAGGTTTCAATACCGAAATTATCTACACCATACATTTTGAACCACAACCACATTTTCATAGAGGTCCTTCAGCCACTATTTTGCCAAACCGAGTTGGGTGGAGCGTCTTTTTCTTTTTTAAAAATTCTACAATTTGTTCAGGGGTCATTCCTGTCAATTCATTGCTAATTTTATCTCTTATTGAACGTAAATCTGCAAGAACGGATGGTTCTTTTTTTATTTCTTTAGTCTTCATATTCTAATATTTCTCTGGGTGAACGTATGTCAAGTATTTTATGTCCATATTTAAAATTTACAGCATTATATCCTCTTATTCTTCTGTGGTTTACAATGTGTTTGAAATTCCAGCTAACTAAAACGTCGGCATAATTTAAAGTTGCTGTTGCAATATGTATGCAGTCAGAGTGGCTTGTTTGTCCGACAACTTTCTCTTCGATATAGTTGTTGGCAAGTTGAACTGCTCGAACCGCAATGTCTATCCATTCTACATTTTCATGAGGTAAGGAGTCTGCCAAATCTCTCACTTGTTGTGGTGCATTTTCAAGTTCAATGTCGGTAAGTCTGGAAATTAAAACTTTATACTCACCTTTAGATATTCTATCAAATAAGATTTTTGTCCAAAGTTCAAACTCTGGTTCAAAATATCCGCCAAAAACAGAAGTATCTAAATAAATTCTTTCCATAAGTTAGGTTAAAGGTACAAAATTATTTGGTTGTGGTTCAAAATATATGGTGTAGATAATTTCGGTATTGAAACATGATTTTGATGGAGGCTTCGTGGTACGCATCTTCTTTTTGAAAACAAGTAGGTTTTTTAAGCACATTTTTTACTATCCTTGATATATGACAATGAGGGCAATTTGCTTTTTGGATTATTTTAAACACAACACAAAAGTAAACTCTTTTTATCTTTTTGTCTAATCATACATTAGATATCCCAAATACTCGCCTTACACACCCACAAGCAACCGCTGCTTGACAGCCTCAAAGAGCAAAATACCCGTGGCTACCGATACATTGAGCGAGTCGATGGGTTTGGAATCTATCGGGATACGCACCAACTCATCGACCACACGCATCACATTGGTAGAAATTCCTACATCTTCGGAACCCAAAACGATGGCAGTGGGCATGGTATAATCGGCTGTACAATAGGCTTTTTCGGCTTTTTCGGTTCCGGCTACAACTTGGACACCAGACTGTTGCAGATAACGCACCACATCTACCAAGTTGGGTTCTCTGCACACGGGCAGCGTAGCCAAAGCACCCGCCGAGGCTTTCATGGCATCGGCGGTAACGGTGGCTGAGTTTTGGCGTGGTATGATGAGGGCATGGGCATTGGCACACATCGCCGTTCGGGCAATAGCACCCATATTTCGCACGTCGGTTACGTTGTCTAAGATGACCAACAAGGGCGTTTTGCCTTCTTCAAAAAGCATGGGCAGGAGCGTATCGATGCGGTAGTAGCTCACCGGCGACACAAAACAGATGGCACCTTGATGGTTTTTTGAGGTGATTCGGTTCAGTTTTTCTTTGGGTACTTCTTGAATTACGAGGTTACTTTCTCGGGCTGCCTGCCGAAGTTCACGCATCAAATCGCCTTGTAATCCCTTCTGAATCATGAGCTTGTTGATTTCGTTGCCGGCTTCTATACTTTCTAAAATGGCTCTGATGCCATAGACCAAATCGTTCATCGGTTTATAAAATGGGTTGATGGAATTTAAAATAATGAATTTAAAGGTGTAAAAATACAAAAAAAAATCTGACTATTGCCCAACTTTACCTCAAAAGCACCAACAACGCCACGAAAAATAAAGAAGCAAAACCCGCTAATTTGAAAAATAAATTTAAAATACAAGCGTTTGTAGACAAAATTTGGTCAAATATTGAGTGTTTACAAAAATATTTTATCAATTCAAAATCTATTGTTAAATTTGCAAAAACCATTTCAAAAATCCACAAAACCCAAAATAAAATGCATAAAATCATAAGTTACTTACTAACAATTATATGCTGTGTCAATGTTGCGTTTGCCCAACCCAAAAGCACCGAACCCAGAGCCTTTGACCAAGCCCAAAAAGCATTTAAGCTCGAATCTTATTTTGATGCCATCGGTTTATACAAAAAAGCCTTAACCAAAGAAAAAGGGCAAAAACCGCTCATCACCTACCAAATTGCACAAGCCTACCGCCTTGCCAACGACATGAAAAACGCCGCCGAATGGTATAGCAAAGCACTCGCCAACGGCTACAACGAACCCGAAATATATCCAAACTACGCCATGACGCTCCGCAAAATGGAACGCTACGACGAAGCCATACAGCAATACAACACCTTTTTGGGTACAAAACCAAATGACGTAGCCACCAAAAACGACATCGCAAGCACACAAGCCGCCAAACTCTGGGCAAGCACACAAACCCGCTTTGTGGTCATCAACGCCAAACAATTTAACACCAAATATGCCGACTATGCCGCCATGACCTTCAAGCAAAACGGCATCGTCGTTTCGGCAGCAAGACAAGATGCCAACGGCAAAAAAACATTTGGCAGAACAGGCGAAAAATTTTCCGACCTCTACGAAACCTATGTGGACAAAAAAGGCAAATGGAGTGCATTAAAACCCCTTCAAGGACAAGTCAATTCGCCCGCCAACGAAGGTGCAGTGTGCTTTAATAAAACCAACACCGAAATGTACTTCACACGCTGCGATGCCAAAAAAGGCGGCTGCCGAATATACAGCTCCCAAAAAACCGACAAATGGAGCGAACCAAAACCGCTGCCGCTCTTTGGCGACACAAGCAAAATCGTGGTGGGACACCCAGCACTTTCGCCCGACAACAAAACGCTCTATTTCTCGGCACTCGACGCACCCGATGGCTTCGGCGGTCGTGATATTTACTACGCCACAAGGCAAGGCAACGGCTGGAGCAAACCCATAAACGCAGGCGAAGCCATCAACACACCAAAAGACGAAGTATTTCCTGCCATTCACAAAGACAATATTCTCTATTTTTCCTCCAATGGATTGTATGGTATGGGTGGATTGGATATTTTTATGGCAACGATGACAGGCAAAGAATTTGGCACACCCATGAACCTCAGAGCGCCGCTCAACTCTGGTGGCGACGACTTTGCGTTCGTAGCCAATGCCAAAAGAAACAAAGGATTTTTGAGCTCCAACCGTGAAGGCGGACGTGGAAGCGACGACATCTATGAGTGGGAACTCACCCCGCTCCTATTTAACCTCAATGGCATCATTACCGACATCAATACCAAAAAACCCGTTCAAGGGGCAGCCGTAAAACTCATCTTGCCCGATAGCACTTACATAGAAACCAACACGGACGCCACCGGAAAATACACCTTCAAACTCAACGAAAACACACCCTACCGAATTCTCGCAAACCGAAAAGGATACTTTGGGAGCAGCTCCGAAAAAATCACGACAGTGGGCGAAGAACTCTCCAAAGACTATGACCTCAACATCAGCCTAAACCCAATACCCATCAAAGAACTGACACTCGAAGACATTCTTTATGACCTCGACAGCGACAAACTGCGTGGAGAATCTAAAATGAGCTTAGACAAACTCGTCAAACTCCTCAACGACTCGCCCGAACTCAAAATTGGCGTTTATTCACACACCGACTCCCGAGGCTCAGACGACTATAACCTGAACCTATCCCAACGCCGTGCCGAATCGGTGCTGAGATACCTGACCGAAAAGAATATCTCGGCAGATAGACTCACCGCCAAAGGTTTTGGCGAAACGCAACTCCTCAACAAATGCTCAAACGACATTGCCTGCACCGAAGAAGAACACCAGATAAACCGACGCACGACCTATCAAGTGCTATCGACAGACTACAAAGGCAAAATTATCTATAAAAAAGCATCGGGCGAAAACGCCATAGACGACAAATCGGTTTTAGATTAACAACACGCAGACCAACGGCAGCCTAAAAAAATATCGGATAGACATCAAAAATCTATCCGATAATAATAATAAACATGAATTTTGCACCTTAACCCTGTTGCACCTTTTAGACAATCCATGAAAAAAATAGTTGCCATCGGCTCTTTGCTCCTTTTGCCTGCTGTGGCATTCTATTGGGCAATGGTATTTTACCCCTTAAACCACCCTTTTTGGTTGGGACGCCATATAGACCCCGCCTACTTGTACCTAACGAGCATCTTAGATGTTGCCACGTTTCAAAAAGCAGGACACTACGAACACCCCGGTGCAACGCTGCAACTACTCGGCGGTTTTGTGGTCAATATACTATATTTGGGCGTAGATAAGGCTCAAATGATAGAAAGTGTGTTGAAAAAACCCGAAATTTTTCTAACGCTTTTGGCGAACATCAACGGTCTTTTGAATGGTTTTTTATTGGTGCTATCTGGTTTTTTGGGACATAGGCTGCTGGGTTCATACACCAAAACCCTCTTGCTCCAATGCGGCGTGCTGCTTTCTCACTACCCCACCGAAATGGCAAGCACGATGTATATCGAAAATATGTTGATGACGGGTGCTTTTTTGTTCAATATCGTGGCGGTGTGTGCCTTGTCGGAGTGGTATAGGTTTGAAAAATACATCAAAAATTACGAAAATTGGTTTGCATTGGTCATCGGTTTTTTGATGGCAACCAAACTCATTATGCTGTTTTTGTTGGCTGTGCCATTGTTTATTTTTCCCCTTTGGAAACAAAAGATTGCCACGATATTAAAATCAACAGTTATTTTTATTGTTTTGACTTTACCTTTGGCAAGCCAATATTCTCGGATGGTGTTGTGGTTTGGCAAGTTGTTTTTGGGCAGCGGTCAGTATGGCAGCGGTCAAAATACCATTGTTGGTTTAGGTAGCATGCGGACGGGAATGGAGGAACTCTGGCTGTGGGCAGGCAGCTACACCATCTTGGTGGGCGTAAGTTTTGTGGTGTTGTTGGCTGTAGTTTTGGTTGGTTTGAAAGAAAAAGTGTTTGAAAAAAAATTATTCATTGGACTTAATGTTGCTCATTTGGTTTTTATTATAATGCTTTTGAAGAATGTAGATCCTCGGTATATTTCGCCCTATTTTATACTCATACCAATCAATTTTATACTTATTTATGAATTATTTAAGGATAAGTTTAAACACAAATTTGTTTTAAGACTTCTGATTTCATCGCTTTTTATAGTGCTTATAGCAAGAGAAATACCCTA
>JAYWHZ010000191.1:0-3058 GCA_043777395.1 Bacteroidota bacterium | reverse complement strand
TCGAACTGCCATTGCCCAAAGCCTGCTGCCACAAATGCTCGGCGATATGTGGTGCAAAAGGTGCTAAAATCTTTAAGAAGTGTTCTAAAACGCTTCGTTTAGAGCATTTGAGCGTCGATAACTCGTTGATGCAGACCATGTAGGCACTCACGGCGGTGTTGAATGAAATGCGTTCGATGTCGTCTTCTATTTTTTTGATTGTTTTGTGTAGTATTTTGAGTTCGGCATCGGTTGGTGTCAATTCATTGACCAAAAACTTGCCTGCATCGTCGTAGAACAAACGCCAGACTTTACGCAAAAAACGGCTGATGCCTTCGATGCCTTTGGTATCCCAAGGTTTGGCATCGAGCAGCGGACCCAAAAACATTTCGTACAAACGCAAAGTATCGGCGCCGTATTGTTCGCAGATGGCATCGGGACTCACGACGTTGTATTTGGATTTAGACATATTTTCGACCTCCATGCCGCAGATATATTTGTCGTTTTCGGTTATAAATTGGGCGTTGGCATAGTCTTTTCGCCATGTTTTGAATGCTTGTGTATCGAGTTCGTGGTTGGCATTGACCAAAGCCACATCGACGTGTAGAGCAGTGGTTTTGTGATTGTTTTTTAAGCCATAGGACACAAAAGTGTTGCTGTCTTCTATGCGATAGACAAACATCGATTGCCCTAAAATCATGCCTTGATTGACCAATTTTTGAAATGGCTCGTCGATGGGAACGATGCCCAAATCAAACAATATTTTAGTCCAAAAGCGGCTATATAGCAAATGTCCCACGGCGTGTTCGGTGCCACCGAGATAGAAATCGACGTTTCCCCAGTAGTTCATGGCAGTTTTGGAGGCAAATTCGTGGGTGTTTTGGCTGTCCATATACCGAAACCAATACCAAGAGCTACCAGCCCAGCCGGGCATGGTGTTGGTGTCGATGGGATATTGTTTGCTTGTTTGGGGTTCGGTATATTGAAAATTGTTTGCCCTTGCCAGTGGTGGCTCGCCTGCATCGGTGGGCAGATATTGGTCTATGTTTGGGAGGAGTATGGGCAGCGATTGGTTTGGAATCAGGTGAGGTTGTTGGTTTTTAAAGTAGATTGGAAATGGTTCGCCCCAGTAGCGTTGTCGGCTATATATGGCATCTCGGAGTCGATAATTTATTTTAGTTTTGCCTTTTTTTTGATTTTCTAATTGTTTTATTATCAGGTCGTTGGCTTGTTCAAATTCCAATCCATCGATAAAAGATGAGTTGATGTATTTGCCTATTTTTGTGGGGTCGGCTTGGGTGTTGGTGATTTGGCTGTCGAGGATATTGAGGATTGGGAGGTCAAATTTTTTGGCAAATAGATAGTCTCTTTGATCTCCCGATGGCACTGCCATCACGGCACCTGTGCCGTAGCCTGCCAAGACATAATCGGCGATAAAGAGCGGTATTTTGGTTTGTGTGAAGGGGTGAACGGCATAGGCACCGGTAAATTGCCCCGACACGTTTTTGTCCTGCATGCGTTCGATGTCGCTTCGTGCGGCAACCCATTGGACGTATTGTTCTACCTCGTTTTTTTGTGCGTTTGTGGTTATTTGTTTGACGAGTTCGTGTTCGGGTGCCAGCACCAAAAACGAGACTCCAAACAAGGTATCGACCCGTGTGGTAAAGACTTCTATGTGCGTGTCTTGTAGGTTTGCGTTGTCGAGTTTGAATAGTACGGTTGCACCTTTGCTTTTTCCAATCCAGTTGCGTTGCTGTTCTTTGAGGCTTTCGGTCCAGTCTATACGGTTTAGCCCTTCGAGAAGCCTGTCGGCGTAGGCGGTGATTCGCATGCTCCATTGGGTCATTTTTCGTTTTTCGATTGGGTGTCCGCCTCTTTCTGATAGTCCATCTTTGATTTCGTCGTTTGCCAACACGGCTTTGAGTTCGGGACACCAGTTTACGTTTGTTTGGGCGAGGTAAGCCAGTCGGTAGTTTAGGAGTAGGTTATATTGTTGTTCGTCGGTGGCGTTGTTCCAGTCGGTGGCGGAGAGTATTGGTGTTTCTTCGTTGCATACTGCCAAAACATTGGCGTTTCCTTCGGTTTCAAATAGGGCTATGAGTTCGTTGATTGGTCTTGCTTTGTCGAGTGTTTTGTCGTACCAAGCATTAAAGATGAGTCCAAAAATCCATTGTGTCCATTTATAAAATTCGGGTTCTGAGGTTCGTATTTCGAGTGTCCAGTCGTAGTCAAATCCCAATCGTTTGAGTTGTTTGACGAAGTTATTGATGTTTTGGGTGGTGTTTGTGTTGGGGTGTTCGCCCGTTGCAATGGCGTGCTGCTCGGCGGGCAGCCCAAAGGAGTCGAAGCCCATTGGGTGTAGGACGTTGTAGCCTTTCATGCGTTTGAAGCGGCTCACGATGTCGGTGGCAATGTAGCCCAGCGGATGCCCCACGTGCAGACCTGCACCGGAAGGGTATGGAAACATATCGAGTACATAGTATTTGGGTTTTGTGGGGTCTATTTTTACTTTGTAGGTTTGGTTTTCGTGCCAGTATTGTTGCCAGTGGGTTTCTAAGTCCTTAAAGTTGTAGGTGGTCATGTTTGGTCTTGGGCTTAATTTTTTGGCAAAGGTAAATGATTTTGGTTTAAAGTTGGTTTAGATTAACAATTTAAAACCAATTAGAAACACAAAAACCACTTCATCCCAAAACGAAGTGGTTTATTAATTTCTAAAATTTTAGGGCAAAGCCTAATTTTGAGTTTTTGGCTTGTCGTTAGTTGTTTACAATCACGCCTGCACCCAAGGCTTGTGTGCCTGTGCCGCCTACAAATCCTCTTGCAAAGATGGTGTAGATTTTCTTTTCGGCTAAGTTGTAGTTTGGAACCGAGATAACGACCGTGTTGGTGTTTTCAAGTTTGACTTCAAAGGTGTGTGTGCCGCTGCTGAGGGGCGTAAAAGTTGATGCTTCTTTAAATCTAACACCACTCAATACTTTGGCGTTGTCTATCCACACATCTACTTTTGGTGCGTTTGGTGCCATGTGTATCACTCTGACGTGTGCTTTGCCTACGGCAGGAGTGGTCAGGTCGTCGGTGA
>JAYWHZ010000190.1:0-3058 GCA_043777395.1 Bacteroidota bacterium | reverse complement strand
GGCTTAGGTTTAGTTGTATTTCATTTTAAATTCGTTGAGGTTTGGGGTAAATAATTTGCTTCTGTTGAGTTCATATTCGTAGACTATTTTGCCCAGATTGACCATAAAAGGCAATCCAATTTCTTTGTATTCGTAGTTGTCGTCGTTAAAAATGCCGTCTTTGTTGCAGTAAATTGTTGTTGAGAGAAAAAATTCCACGTTGTTGTTAAGGTCCACGATGTAGGCGTTGTCGGTCATGTAGCCATAAGCCATGCCTATTTTGTTAAATAACCGTATGTTTTTGGGTATGGGCTGGTTGTCGTTTCCAAACATCAAAAACTTGACGTAGCTGTCATAAAATTCGGTCGAGTCGTATATTGGGTTGGTACTTTCTTTTGGGAGCTCAGAAAGGTATTTGAGCAAAAAATTGTAGTCTGTTGGGTTTATCTGAAAACGCAGTTTTTTGTCTACCGTTTGCGGAAAAACCACCGACCGCAGCATCGTTTGCATGTCCATGAGCGACATAAAGTTGTTGAATTGAAAATTTTTGGGTTGCTCAATCAGTTTGCCATTTTCTATGTAGCCGATGCCTTTTGAGATGGTGTTTTTTGGCGAAAAATCTTGTGTTTTTTCTGGAAAAGGTCTTTGTAGCAGGCGTTCGTTGTCTTGGTTATAAAAATCGACTTGTGTGCTTTTGCCCGTTTGGTAGCGTTCGCTTTCGCCAAATTTGTGTACTATTCGGGTGTTTTTGTAGCCTTTTTCTTCCATTTTCAGGTTCAGATAATCGTTTCCCAAGATGTCAAACAATCGGTTGTAAGAGTCGTTGTCGCTCACCATCAACATTTCTTTGATGTATTGGGCAATGGTCAAGTTGGTGTCTATCGTCGATTGGTCTGTGTATTTTATAGGGCTAAATTTGTTGAGACCTGTGATTTTTTGTTGGTTCAGAAATTCGAGTGCAACCAAAGCCACAGGCAGTTTTACGGTGCTTGCGGGATAAAAATAGACTTCATTGTCCACGTTGTAGGTGAAAGTACGAAACGAAGGCTGGTTCTTTTCGTTTCGGTCTATCTGTGTATAAATAATTTGAACCTGATATTCACTCTTATTTTCCACAATCGGCTTAAAAAAATCGTCGTGTGTGTGTAGCAAATCTGTCAAAAATTTATCATTAAAAGGAATCATTGCCGAAGGTTTTTTTTGGGCCAAAACGCTACCATTAGCCACCACCAACAAAGCATGGAGCCACAGCATCGCATATACAAATGTTTTCAATCGCTGGTAAATTATTTTTGGTTTATGAATTGTTTGTTTCTATGAATTAATAAACGGCAGTTTTACGACTTTTGCCTTCATCGATTTGCCCCTGATGGCAACAAAAATCTCCGTTTCGGGCTTCTCAAACGCCGTTTGCACGTATCCCATACCAATCAGCTTGCCCGTTGTGGGGCTTTCCGAACCCGATGTTACGCTCCCTATCGTCTCGTTGTTGGCATCAACGATGGGGTAATATTGCCTTGGAATGCCTTTGTCTATCATTTCAAAAGCAACGAGTTTTCGTTTTATGCCTTCTTTTTTGAGGTCGAGCATGGCATCTTGATCAATGAATGGGCTGTCTTTCGAGAGTTTTGTGATCCAGCCAAGACCTGCTTCGAGCGGCGAGGTGGTGTCGTCTATGTCGTGTCCGTACAGGCAAAAACCCATTTCGAGGCGTAGCGTATCTCTGGCTCCCAGCCCAATGGGTTTGATGCCAAACGCTTGTCCTGCCTCAAAAATCTTATCCCACATATCTGCTGCGTCTTTGTTCGAGACGTAGATTTCAAATCCGCCTGCACCCGTATAGCCTGTTGTAGAAATCATAACGTCGTTTATGCCTGCCACCGTTCCCCTCAAAAACGTGTAGTAAGGCATGGTGGCCAGGTCGAGCTGGGTCAGTTTTTGCATGGTTTCCAATGCCTTCGGACCTTGGACAGCGAGCAGACTCACTCGGTCAGAAATATTTTCTATCTCTACCCCAAACTTTTGTGTTTGGTTGTGTTCTTCAATCCAACTGAGGTCTTTGGCTATGTTTGAAGCATTGACCACGAGATAGTACGATTCTTGGCTACGCCGATAAACCAATAAATCATCGACGATGCCATTTTTGCCGTTTGGCATGCACGTATATTGCACCTTGCCGTCGTGGAGTTTTGAGGCATCGTTGGTGGTGATGTATTGAATGAGTTGGAGGGCGTTTGTGCCTTTGAGTATAAATTCGCCCATGTGCGACACATCAAACACGCCCACGTGTTCTCTAACGGTTTTGTGTTCGGCTTTGATGCCTTCGTAGCTCACGGGCATGTTGAAACCTGCAAAATCGACCATTTTGGCGTTTGCGTCGAGGTGTTTTTGGAGTAGAGCGGTGTTTTGCATGGTGTTATGTTTTGATGTATTTTTGTTTGATGCAAAGTTAATAAAAAATATCTGGTTTGCGTTTAATGCTTATCCCAATATTTGTTTTCGGTCTTTGATTTTGTATTTGAGGGTCGAATAATCAATAAAATAAATTAATTTTAGCGATAGGCTGTTGGTTGAAGGCAGTTCAAAGGTATTCAAAATATTTTTGGTATAAGTCTTATTTTCCAATGCAAGACCATCGGTCTGCACAATGCTTTGCTTCCAAGTGAGCGTCAAAAAACTTCCCAGACCAATTTGCCACGTATAGACCATATCGATGTTGAAGGCGTTGAAGTTGCGGTTTCTGTTGCCCGAAAACGTCGATAAGCTATCCAAAACACCACTATCTTGCAGCGTGTGGTAGCCAAAATAATACACATTTCGCCAGTAATGCCTTGCCCGAAACGTCAGGTTCATTTTGGGGTTAAAAGTATAAACCGACGACAAAGTGTTGGTAATGTCTTTCACTTTTCGGCTGCCAATAACCACATTGCCCAAAGCATCGAAGCCAGCCCAGCCGTAGTTTTTGCCGTCCACACTCCAATTGATGTCGTGGTTGAGACGCAGTTTTTGACCCAAACGCAGCGACCCAAAGCCGCTTAGTTCCTTATAAGTATCTTTTGGTATAGGCGAGTCGCCGATG
>JAYWHZ010000189.1:0-3082 GCA_043777395.1 Bacteroidota bacterium | reverse complement strand
CGAAAGTGCCGAAAAATCATGGTTTGATAAGAACGAATTTACCTTCAAAAGGCTCAAACCACTCCCAAACACTGTACCAACCTATGAAAAAGTGATGTTTGAAGGTCTCTTTTTGGGCAATAAAGACACCGCAACCATGAGCGGACTCAAAAATACTTTTTACCAAACTTTTCAACAAGCAAGAGACCTGCTCGAAGCCCAAATAAGCAAAAAATCGTACTATCTGCCCTACACACGTGGGTTTTCGGCGTTGCTAAAAGGCATTGGCTATGCGTTGATTTTTTTGGGATTGGCAGCCGCAGCCATAGGTCTGATGAACAACGCAACCCGTTTTTTGCTCGAAATTGGCTTTGGGGCAAGCATCACAGGCATCGGACTCTATCTTTTTGGCTTGCAAATGAAGAAAAAAGCCCCTTTGGGTCTCGAAAGCTACCAACACCTCTTGGGGTTTAAAGAATTTATGCAGACCGTAGAAAAACCCAGACTCGAACAATTTTTGAAAACCGACCCCAACTATCTCTACAAAACATTGCCCTACGCCATTGTGTTTGACATTGTAAAAGACTGGACAACAAAGTTTGAAGGCCTAATCGTTGAGCCACCCAATTGGTACACAGGCAATTATACCAATTTTACGATGTTTTATTTCATCAACAGCTTGGACAACGGCATCAAAGACATTGGCAACACGATGGTATCGACACCACCGCCAGCAACAAACGCCACAAGCGGCGGAAGCAGTTTCAATTTTGGGGGCGGTGGCGGATTTTCGGGCGGCGGGTTTGGCGGCGGCGGCGGAAGCAGCTGGTAAAAACAAAGCACTGCGATGGATTGTTGATTGATGCAAACCGTGTTTTTTCAAATTTTAATGCCAACCTGATGATGAAACCCAAATATACATTTAGTTTTTTGTTAATTTATGTTATAATGTCATTTACTTGGTGGAACTATGCCCTGATAGACCTCAACACCCAAAACTATGGCTTGCGTTTTGAGGTTCTTCAAGCCCAAGTTATCGATGCCAAACGCTCTGTGTATGCCAACGCCATGGAGGGCAAATTTAACTCGCCAAAAGCCAAAAAATTAGTACATAATAGCACATTTATTGCGGTAGATTTTGATGCGTTGAAAGGGTTTATATCCATCAATTATCCCAAACTTTTATTGAAATGCTACGACCAAAAAATCAGTTTATTAGATGCTTACACCATCGAAATTCACCCTCAACTCTTAGACGAATTGGATAAGAAAAAGGAGCGTCGGCGCAATGGATTTATTGGAGAAGGCATTTTTTTCTTAGCCATTTTGGTTTATGGTTTGTATAGTGTGTGGCGAAGCATTGCCCAAAAAGAGCATTTCAATCAGCAGCAGAATAATTTTTTGCTCTCGGTAACGCATGAACTCAATTCGCCACTTGCAGCCGCCAAAATCAACATTCAGACCCTTCAAAGGCACAATTTGACCGACGAACAACGCCAAAAACTATCAAAAAACGCCTTGATAGAAATCGACAGATTGGCAAACTTGACCGAAAAAATATTGATTTCGACCAAGATAGACACCAATTCATACACATTTCCAAAGGAGACATTTGATTTGAGTGCCTCGATAGAAAAAAATATTAACCGATACAAACTTTTGGCTACACACCAAATAGAAAGCCACATAGAACCCAATATCAACTACTATGGCGATGCGTTTGCGATGGATTTGGTGCTGACAAACCTCATCGAAAATGCGTTGAAATACAGTGAAAAAGAATCAAAAATCAGTATTAAATTAATTAAAAATAAAGTTCAAAACCGAACCATATTTAGCATTGCAGATGAAGGCATTGGGATTAGTAGAGGAGAAAAAAAGTATGTTTTTGATAAGTTTTTTAGAATCGGCAAAGAAGAAATAAGACAAACAAAAGGCACTGGACTGGGGCTTTTTATCGTCAAAACGGTATTGAAACAACACAATGCACACATCAACATCAAAGACAATTTGCCCAAAGGAAGCATCTTTGAAGTGGTGTTTTAGGGTGTGAAACGGAAAAATCAATATATTTCTTTTAACATTTTTTAATTATTTAGATTTAAGGATATGCAATATAGAATTTTGGTTGTAGAAGATGAGGAACATATTTTGGAAGCCATCAAACTCAATTTGGAATTGGAAAACTACCAAGTCAGCACGGCTATAAATGGCGTTCAAGCCTTAAAAATAGCCGCCGAAGAGCGTTTTAACCTCATTATTTTGGATATTATGATGCCCAAAATGGACGGTCTGGACGTGGCTCAAACCCTACGCATCGGCAACAACGACACGCCAATACTGTTTCTTTCGGCACGAAACACACCCGAAGACCGCATCAAAGGGCTAAAAATTGGTGGCAACGACTATCTGGGCAAACCCTTCAATTTAGAGGAACTGCTGCTGCGGGTTCAAAACCTGATCAAAAACAGCATCAAAGGCACGGAGCAAGAAAAAGATTGGCACGAGTACGAATTTGAGCAAAACCACATCAATTTTAAAACCTTCGAAATCAGCACGCCCAAAGGCAAATTTACATTGACAAAAAAAGAGATTATGCTGCTCAAACTGCTCATCGAAAAAGAAAACGAAGTGGTGTCGAGAGAAGAAATATTGGAAAAAGTGTGGGGCTACAATGTCTTTCCATCAACCCGAACAATTGATAATTTTATGCTCTCTTTCAGAAAATATTTTGAAGAAGACACCCGAAATCCTCGATTTTTTCATGCCATCAGAGGGGTAGGCTATAAATTTACACTCTGACACACAGACGGCAGATGGCTCGATACCAATTGCCCATTAAAATAAACTGATTACACAAAAAATAGTTCTATTAACTTATTTTATTTCCCAATGAAAAAGAAATATTGTAGCTTTGTCTGCAAAATCTAAAACCTAAAATTATCCAAAAGAATTATAACAAACCAACTACCTCAAAATGAAAAATTTAATCAAAAAGTATCTCATTTTAAATGCAGTAGCTCTAACTATGGCAGCAGCCAGTGTGCAAAATATGTCTGCACAACACACCAAACCGCAACGCAAAACCGACGACAAGGGCATA
>JAYWHZ010000188.1:0-3092 GCA_043777395.1 Bacteroidota bacterium | reverse complement strand
ACCCTTTACCGATGTCTTTGGTCGCAAAAATCTCTTCGCCCCAACGGTTGTAAACTTTCATATTGAAAGAGGCATCGTTGATAAAAACACCTTTACCCAAAAACTCGGGGTTCAATTGCCCATCGGGAACAAAAGCCGTTGGCACATAGAAACGAGGACTCTGAATGACGCAAATCTTGTTGGAACGGGCAGTATCTTGGAGATTAAATTTATTTCTACTCAGTTCAACGGCTTCTACATAGTAGCAAAATTTGCCGTCATTTTGTGTAAATTGCGACACATTATCTACGGCGTTCGTGTTGTTGCCCGTGGCAATGACCAAACTATAAACTGGACTTGCAAACGGAATGGCTCGATAAATATCATACCCTTTTAACGTAGCCTCAAACCCAACATTGGGGTAAGGATTCCACGTCAGTCGGTTAAAAAAATCGTCGTCGGCGCTGCCTTTGAGCAAGATAGAACGGGTTAGGTTAGACGTAAAACTCAATTTGCCGCAGGCATCAAAGGCTTTAACCCTATAAAAATAACTTTCACGAGCCACCAAAACCTTCCTGTCTGTGTAAGTAAATTGAGCATTATTACCAAACAACGCATATCTATTGCCTACAAAACGAGCCACTTCCTCAAACAAATTTTGGTTGCTTCGGCTGCGTTCGAGTACATAATACTGAATCTGTGCGGTGGTATCAATTAAAAAAGCCACTTTAATGCTGTCATCGTTCAAAACCGTGGCATATCGCATATAAATAAATTGAGGTAGGCGAATGACATTTGGCGTGATACAAAGTTTATTTGATAATGCCTCTACACCGCTCGAATCCGTAGAAACAATCGTGTAGCAATATCTATCGCTTGCAAGCACATTCCTGTCCACAAAACTACTATCTGCCTTGCCATTGATTGTTCCCAACAACACATCGGGCAAGCCATTGGTTGTGCGATATATTTTTTGGTTTAATAAACGATTGCCCCAACCTTTGTATAAGTTCCAACGCAAAGTGATGGTCGAGTTGCATCTATCGACGCTTTCTCTGACGACCACATTGTGATGAAGCAAGCTTTGCAAGCCAATGTTGTTGCACGAATCGTACGGAGCAACGGCGTAGTAAGTAACCGAATCGGTGCGTCGGCGGTTGTCTATGTAGCACAATACATTAGCACCTCTGACCGTATCGATAATATTGTAAGCACCATTCCTAAATGTGTAAATGATATAGCCTCTAACGTCGCTGCTTCTACTTAAATTCCAACAAATTTCCAGTCGATTTATGGCTGTATCGACCGAAACAGACTCTATCTGCAAACGTTCGGGCGAAATATTATCCCTCAAACGCACACCAGCAACAGTGGACACAGACCGACAGCCCGAGCTGTCGTATAATGTTACTCGATACACGATAGAATCTGTACAGGTCGTAACGGGGTCTGTGTAGGTCAAGTTTGGGGTAATGGTTATGGGCAACCAAACCAAGTCCTGAACTCTTTTTTTCTCAATCACGTAGCGTTTGTGCGATGTTGGTGGGAGTGGGTTGCTGCCGATGCTTAGGGTGTTCCAGTTGAGTATAGCAGCGTTGTTGGTGCCATTGGCTACAACGGTCAGTCGCATCGGTCGCAGCTCTCTCGAGTTGGTCGAAAGCTCTCGTTTGCAACCCGACACCGTTCTGAGTGTGTATGTGTAGTTGCTGGTGTAGGCATTGGCGGTCGCATCGAGATACGAAAAATTGCTTGCCGATAGCACCGAATCCAACAAAACAGGTGCCAGACCATTGGTGCTTCTATAAATATAATATTTTTGAAAAGAATTGATGCGTCTTTGCAACGATTTTTGTGGAATGACATCGGTGCAAACCGACACTGTCGTGCTGTCAAAATTCATAATCCAGGACAGGCGTATGTTGCCATTGGTCTGAACATCTACACAACGCAAGGTCGGCGGTGGCAAAATCGGTTTTGGCAATAGATTGACCGTGATGATTTCAATCAATCGCCCATTGACCGGGCATTGGTCGTCTTTGGCTGTGGCTGTAAATCGATAAGAATTTTGGGTAATGCCGCAGCCATTGTCGGGTAAGTTGGCGCAGGAGGTGGGCCACACAAACCTGGCACCCACCCGTGCCAATGCTCGGTACCCATAGCCTATGGTGTCGCCACGGGCTAAAAGTGCCGATGGTGGTAAGCCTGAGAATGGTGCCAGACCAACAAGGTAGGCACAAGGCGGATAAGGGCAGCTTTGAGCACCTGTGGCAGAATAGTTTCGGGTAAATTGATTGCCATTGTAAAAAATATCTACATTCTGGCGGGGCGTAGAAGGTAGGTTGTCGGTGGCAGTCATCTGAAACGTTACGGTATCGCCTACGTAGTATGTACTCGAAAACGATCTGTTGCTTGCACAGGTGGCATCGGGAAATGGTTTTGTAACTTGGGGTCTTTTTTGTGTAGGTGGATAGCCGGCAGGGACTGCTATGGTTTGCAATTGAAAATCTCGATAGACTTCGGCTATTTTTTGTCCGCATCTGAAGGCACTTACCCTGATGGTGGTGAGCCAGTTGCCAATTTGGTTGGCTCTGAATGAGATGATACCCGAGCGAGGGTCTATGCCTGTGGCAGGAAAACCAATAGGAGCTATCAGTCCTGGGAAAGGAAAGGGAATGGTGTAGGGTGAAATGTAGCCACAAGGCTGCGAAAAATCCGACAGGGGCATGTCAAAGTTATAGCTTAGGCTATCTAAATTGGCATCGAGGGCGTTGTTATTAAAAACAACGGTGTCTATGGCATTTACGATATTGAGCGAAGTGGGTGGCTCGGCAAATTGTGGGGAGCTGTCGCCCAGTTGTACGGGTGTGCGTACACCAAGCCGAGGGTCCACGTAGCGAAACATGGTGCATCTCAATATAATTTTACCGCTTCCGTCGCAGTTTTGGGTGTTGTTATTTGGGTTTCGGGCAAAGAGTGCTTGCAAATCGCTCACGAAAGTGTAGCCTGTGATGGCAGGTGCAGCGGGTACTGCACTAAAATTGATGTTGCCAGATTCCCAGACGTACTTGGCCACGGTGCCCGTGGATTGATTGGAAAAGGTACCACCGCAGCTG
>JAYWHZ010000187.1:0-3103 GCA_043777395.1 Bacteroidota bacterium | reverse complement strand
GCCGTTGGAGACATAATCTTTGATGTTTTTCATAAAAAATTTGTCCTCTTGATTGGCTTTCCGAAGTGTCAAAAACCGTTCTATGAAGATGTAGATGGCTACGATAGAGAGTATCCCAATAGGAATCATGATAACGCCGCCTTTGAGAGCCAAATCGAAGACGCTCAGGGTTTCTTCGGTGGGCATGGCAGCGGTGGCATCGGCGGCGGCGGCGGCTGTGTCGGTGAGGGTTGTGGGTATTTGTAGTAGTGTTTTGAAAAACATATTCGTTTTAATTATTTTTAGTGTTGGTGTTTGGTAGATGTGTCAAACGAAATCTTGGCTTGTAAATTGTGGTGCAAAAGTAGGTTTTTTTTTGCGTGTAAATGAATATGGTTCAAAAAAAGTTTTGAAACACAAAAAATGTGGTATATTTGGCGTTTATTCGACTTATTTTATACAAAAACCCATTCCAACAAAAAAAGTACTGCCCAAGAGGTTTGTCTTGATAGTGGCGGTTTATTTGCTTTTGCGGCGCATTTTTTAGACCCCCAACGACGCTTGCGGTTGGGTTGGGTTGTTAATAGATTTTAAACTTTTAAAAAACGAATTATATACGCCAATGCTCATGTCGCTCAACCAAATATTAAAATGGATAATAGGCTCTCTGCTTGCTATCGGCTTGTTTTTGACGGGTTGTATTGCCTTTTTTAGCTTTCCTGTGTCGCCCTGCCAAGTCAATGCCCGCTTTTGCGAAGGGTATTCGTCGTCTGATGTTTCGGTTCATTATGAGGCTGCTGTTGCCTACCAAAAAGAAATAGACCGTATTATTTATCGAGATTTGGAAACCAAAATTTCTGATGCTCAAAATCGGCTCTCGGCAGTTGATAAATTCAAATCGGGTCAGATGTATGTCGATTTGAATAATGAGATTTCGGATTTGACCACGATGCAAGACAAACTTCTGGCAGTCAAAAAAACCCTTTCCAATCATTTGGAGCAGTATAAAAAAGGATTTATCAAGGCAGAAGAGTTGGAGGGTCATCTAAACGAAAAGCGGCTTTTTGTGGCGAGTATCTTGCCCAACACCTCGGGCGGAATGCAGCAAGCCACCACACCAAAGAGCGGAGAATAATGGCTTTCTACCTTTTATTTTATTCAATCCTACCCCAACAATCATTTGCCAAACCTATTTTTTTATTATGAATAAATTTATTTTTACTTTTTTGATGCCTTCTTTTATTGCCGTTGTTATGGGTTGCTCTTTGGCTTCGGGGCAGGCGGTCGGCGAACCGTCAGCAAAAGTTCCGGCTGATATGCGGTCGCAAATAAAATTGATAGATGAAAAAAATGAACTCCGAAAACAAGTCGTAAAATCAACTTATGAAACCGAAAAAGCACAAGAGCAAACCAAAAACGTTGTTACAGACAACATGACGATGAAGCAAAAAATATCGGCTCTGGGCAAAGAAGTAGCTCGACTAAGAGCCAAAACAAGCCTGAGCGACAAAGAAAACGAAGACCTCAAAAAACTTGTTCAGCAAAGAGATAAAGCCATTTCGGACTACAAATTTCTCGCCGACCAATACCAACAACTCTACGACGACGTGAAAACCGAAAACACACTCTTGACGCAAAAATACAGCTCCGAAATCGTTAAAAACGAGCGTTTGAGCAAGATAGTGAGCCGAATGTCGAAAAACTATTACAAAGAATGCTCCGAAATCCAGTTCAACTACGGCAGCATCGGAGCCGTGGATTTGCAAAAAGCCAAATCGGTGTGGATTAAAGACCTCAACCTCAAAACCTGCTACTGCGTGCCAACCGCAGACCTCGCCGAAGGCAAACCCAGCGACGTGATAACCGTATATTTCAAAATTTATAGACAAGAAAACCTCAACGCAACACTCATCAACGCACCCGTGTTGCTCAACAGAAACATACTCGAATCCGACGAAAGCCTCAACTGCTACGAAGGCAGCCAACGCATAAACCTCATCAACGCCAAAGCAAAACTGACCAACGGCAGCTACACATACAAAGTACTCTACAACGAAAACGAAATCAAAATAGGCTCCTTTCTTATCCGATAATGAAATACAAAAACATCAGAGAAGAAGAACTCAAAAATAAAGTCGGTGCCGATTGGTTCAAAATTTTTGACACAACAGAAATTATCGGAAACATCGACTTTACCGTTTTTCCAAAACAAGATAGTTCGTTTGGAAGAATGCCCCTGCTGTGGGCAGAAGCAAAAACGGGCAACTTTGACGTGATTACAATGTTCGTCCAACTCATACTCACCATTGGCAAAGCCAGAACCTTCGACAAAACACTGCCGCCTGCTTTCTTGGGTGCGTTTGACTTTAAAAAAATCGCTTTTGTGCCATACAGCAGCATTCAGGATATTTTTTATCTCAACGATTTTAATTGGAACGTAACGCCATCAAACCACGATACAAATGAATTTAAACTCATAAAAGACCGAATTGAAACAACCCTAAAAACCGATTATTACGTTTATGATTACCAAACCGACGAAAAAGAACTCAAATTTTTTATCGCCCAAAACATTACCAATGCCACCGAAACCACCAAAATAAAAATAGACAAAAACAACTTCGTACCCATCTATCTCCGCTGGCTCGAAACCATCAAACCAACCATAGATGTAAATTGGGACGAACTCAAAAAAGCCAATATCCTCAACAGCGATTTTTATCTTGCCGACCTGTTTGTGGACGACAAAGACACCAAAGAAATTAGCGACGACAGCACTATCAGAGACAGTTTGTTTGTTTTTTTTGAAAACCAAGGCTACAAAATTGCCAAGCAAAACATCAAGCAAATGTTTGATGCCACAATCAACATTAAAAACAAGGAAGCCTATCAGCAATTCTGGAAACGCTACAAACGACCGCCGCTCACCCAATTTCAGGATTATATCATCGAACGCCGTGATTTGCTGGTGCCGCAAGACATACGTGAACGCAAAGGGGCGTTTTTCACCCCTCGTATTTGGGTAGAGTTGTCGCAAAAATACTTAGCCGACTATCTCGGCGAAAACTGGCAAGAGGAGTATTATATTTGGGATTGCGCCGCTGGTACGGGTAATTTATTAACG
>JAYWHZ010000186.1:0-3134 GCA_043777395.1 Bacteroidota bacterium | reverse complement strand
TTGCCGAAGAGGCTGTAATGGTGTACTTAAAACTACGGTTGCTGCCAGCGATGTTGTGCGTTGCTTGGCAGTCGATGGGTTTTTCTTCTGGGCAATTTTGAAAAACGACGCTGCCTCTGTTGCTCAAAAATTCGCTTTTGTTGCGGTTGATAATCGAGTCGATGTGCCATATTTTGTTGCGTAGTTTGTCATTGGTTCGGTTGTAGGCAAGGTTGCCTTTTTGTTCTTCGCAGGCGGCAAACAGACAAGCAAAAAGCAAAATTATTGATGTTTTTTTCATTTGTTTCATTCGATTTTTGTGGTTTTGATTCTACAATAAGTTGTCATCGGTATTCTTTCTGTGAGGTTCACATATTTGCCTTCAAAATTTAATTTTTTGGTGTTTAGCTCTGTTGCCACGTATATGCCTCCCCAGCATTGTTCGGGTCGTGTGGCTGTGGCTCTTTCGCTTATGGTCAATTTGTCTTCGGTGTTGCCCGAACCTACATTGGAGACTTGGAATGTTAGTGGCATTATTTCATTGTTGGTATCAATAAACTTACCCTCACAAACAGGGACTTGATTTCCATTTGGGTCTTGGCATGTGTTGAAGACCAGCGTACCCAGACTTTTTGTTAATATGGTATCTGTTTTGCCACCACTGCGGCTAAAAGTGATGCTTTCTATCTGCCAAGAGCCATCTATTTTTTTAAGTAGGCGTTCGCTTTTGGTGCAAGCGGCTAAGTGTGTTAGAGTGTAGCCAAAAATTATTATTGTGATTAACTTTTTCATTTATTTAGAGTTTATTTTTTACGATAGCAGCAATAATCCTTAGGCTACTGCTGCTGTGGTTTGATTTTTTTTGATTATTGAACAGCGGTGAGTTCTTGGTCTAATAAACTCCCCAAAGAACGGGTTATAAAGTTTGGGTCTGATGCCAATATGTCCATCTCGCCCATATTGTAGTCTTGCGACTGCATATTTATACCAATGGTAAATCCAGAAATACCAATTGTAGTACCAAAGGTATTTCCACCATCAACCTCCATCCATCTTATTTTATAGAAATTATCATAGAGTGGTCTGTCCCATTTAAATCCTGTGTTGTGTTCGCAATTCCACCATCTGTTGTCAATACTTCTTCTACTTAGAGGAATAAGTATTTGGTCTGTAATATTATATCCTATTTCGCTTGCTAATTCTGGGTCTTTTACTGTAACCATCACAAATCGCAACTCTGGTACACCATAAACCCACGATTCTATTGTACTTAAATTGGGGCAGAGCAACCACGCTATTTTTTCGTAGTAGCCATTTGTACGCAATACAGAAGGGGGATTATTTTTTTTAACTCTAATACTTTGACTGTTCTGGTTCAGAATAAAACCCTTTTTCAATTTACCCGAAGCATCAACTCTTTCGCTTTCACTCACTACGATGTACAGTTCGTCGGGTTCAATTTTGGTACTTACTTGGTGGGTATTGCCATCTTGGTCGTAGGCTGTAACGTATTCGTGGCTTCTTTCGTCAAAGTCTGAGGGTACAAAAATCACTTTGGGCACAAAATTTTCGGTATTCCAATCATTGGCACTCAAACCGCTTAGTTCCGGCATAGAAATATTGAGCAAAGGTACTGTATTCGATATATTGTTATTTTCCAAGACGTTTATACCACGATTATCTTTGGTTTGGCAACGGCTTTGCAGTACACTACCAAAGGTTTCATCACCAATTTTAGCATCGGTTTTGGCTGCGTAAAACAAGTCAAAATCTCCATCAAACTGCTTAATGACCTCTTGTTTGATAAACTGACGAACATCTCTATCGGCAACTGCCTTTGCCAATGCTTTGGCGACGTTTTGCTTCACTTCGTCTTTTGGGTTTGCACCTTGAGAAACTAATGGCTTATATACTTGCTCCATCACCTGTTCTTTTTTACACGACGACACAAGAAACACCGAACTGGCGAATACCACCGCAACAAGCGTTAAGCCTACAAAGCGTTTCGCAAGCGGGGGGGGGGTAAAAGACAATAAATTTTTTTACTGTGAGAAGATTTTTCTCAAATAATGTTTTGAAGTACATAATTTTTAAAAATTTAAAAGGTGAAAATATAAATTAATTAAAAAATGATTGTCTGTGAAGGGTTGTTGATGACCAACGCTTCGCCTACAAATGTATAAGGTATTTTGGTGATATGCACGCTTTTTTTTTGCAATTACCTGAAATTACCCACAATTACCTGAAATTACCTATAATTACGTATTGATTTAACAATAAAATAACATTGGGTTGGATTTTTGACTTTTTACTCCTTTGAAATGGAAATGATTTTGCCATTTTCATAAATGTAGAAGGCATTTGGGCAGGGTTCATATCTAAGGTATTTTAATTTAACTTTCAGATTAGCTTGTTTGTACTCATTAGGGAAACCCTCACAAGGCAAAAATGCACTTTCCTTATTGTCTTTGTATGTTTTAAAATAATAGAAATTAGTATCAAGGGCTGATGTCCGGCTTCCTTGTATTACGATGGCACTATCAAGAACAATCCTTGTGCCTGTGATGGCATCGCAGCCACAATTGATGTTGTCGTCGCATTGGGTAAAGCAAAAACTAAAAAATAGAATTGTAACTAAACGGAATATTTTTTGGATATTTTTCATTTTTTGAGTGTTGGGGTTTAAGGAGTTATGAGAATACTTGTGTTTTCTATGGTTTGGTTGTACTGTACTTGCAAATGGTAAATGCCTGGCGTTAAGTGATCGGTGTTGATGGTATGGCTGCCTTTTTGTTTGCTTTTGGCTACGACGGCAATGTTTTGGTTGTCATACAGAGCTACTTCGTATTCGTCGGAAGACGAGAAGCAGCTGCCTTGAACAGTCAAATTGAGTACCGATTTGGTCGGGTTGGGCGATGCTTTTAGGCAGTAGTTCATCGTTTGAACCCAACACGAAGCCGATGCCGAACCGCAGCTGTTGGTGGCTACAACATTGACCTGATATACGGCATTGTGTGGATAAGCCGACTGAATGAGTACGGTGCTTGCATTGGCATTCGTAGGCAGCAGCACCACACCGTTTGGGTTCGACCACACAAAAGTAGAGTTTGGGTCAAAAAAAGTAGTAGAAAAACTGACACCGCCGCCAATAGGCA
>JAYWHZ010000185.1:0-3137 GCA_043777395.1 Bacteroidota bacterium | reverse complement strand
ATTTCGGTTCGGGCGTGAGATAGCATATCGACAAAGTTGTAAACGATGACGTTGAGTTGGTTGTCGAAGAGTTTATGGATTTTGTCTATGAGGTCTTTTCCTGCGTCGAGGTTTGTAATTTTGTTGTAGCTGGTTTTTATTGAGGCGAGGTTGTAACGTTTGAGTTGTTCGTTCAAAAAAAATTCTTCGTGTTGGTTTCGGCTGTGTTCCTCCTCTTGGTCGTTGAATAATTTTTGTGGGTAGCGTTGGTTGATGTGCGTTGGGAGCATGCCAGCAAAAAGGCTATTTCGGGCAAATTCGGTCGAGGTAGGCAATATAGCGTAGTAGGTTTCGTCTTGAACGAGCCGAAAAAGTTCGGACACAATGGGTTCGATGACCCTAAACTGGTCGAGACGCAGGTTGTCTATCAGCAAGAAAAAGACGGGTGTTTTGTCTTCTTTTTTTAAGATTGGCAATAGTTTTTTTTGCAGCAGGTTGTGCGACATCACGGGCGATTCGTCTTGGTGTTCGTGAAACCAGCCCATATAGTTTTTAGCAATAAACTTAGAAAATTCGGTGTTGGCTTCGGCTTTTTGGGCATCAAACACTTCTTTCATGCTGCTATCGTCCGATTGTTGGAGTTTTATTTCCCAATTTACGATTTTGGCATAGAGTTCAGCCCATTCGTTTGCAGAGAGTTTATCATTAAAAGCCATGCCTATATTTCTAAAATCTTGTTGATAATCGGCGGTGGTTTTTTCGGAGATCAGGCGTTTATTGTCTAAAATACGTTTGATGGCGAGCAGTATCTGGTTCGGATTGACGGGTTTAATCAAATAATCTGCTATCTTTGAGCCAATGGCATTTTCCATGATAGATTCTTCTTCCGACTTGGTAATCATGACTACGGGCAGGTTGGGTTTGAGGTCTTTTATTTGGTCAAGTGCATCAAGTCCCGACATACTGGGCATGTTTTCGTCCAAAAAAACGATGTCGTAGTTGCTGTTGTTGCGTATTTCTTCGACGGCATCGTAGCCATTGTTTACGGTCGTGATGTCGTAGTTTTTGGCTTTGAGAAACAAGATATGTGGTTTTAGGAGGTCTATCTCGTCGTCAGCCCAAAGAATTTGTATTTTTTGCATATTTTAATATATTTATTTGTTGTATCGGTTATCAATAGATTTATTGTTGCGATAAACAGTTTTATCATTCATTTATTATTGAGGATTGTTTTTATTAGTTCAATTTTTTTGCTTTTTTAATTTTTCGTTACGCCCATTTCTTTGATGAGGTGTTGGGCATTGGCATATTTATCCAACACAAACAGCACATAGCGAATATCGCAGCCGATAGAGCGGCTATAAGCCTCGTTCCAAGCAAAATCGTTGATGGTTGCCCCGAAGGCTCTGTCGAAATTTACGCCTACCAGTTCGCCTTTGGCGTTCATCACGGGGCTGCCCGAGTTGCCGCCAGTAGTGTCCATGTTGTAGAGAAAAGCCACGGGAATATCTTTGTAAACGGGGTGAACAAACTGCCCCAAGTCGCCTTTTTGGTGTATTTCTCGTAGTTTTTTGGGCATTTCAAAGTCTTCCTCTTTGGTGTCATTTTTTTCTAAGACCCCTTTGAGCGTCGTAAAAGGGTCGTTGTAGATGCCATCGGCGGGCGAATATCCTCTGACGTTGCCGTAGGTTAGGCGGAGCGTACTGTTGGCATCGGGTACGAAAGTGGTGTTGTTGGCAAGCATTTTGAGGTCAATAAATTGGGGCAGCAGCAGCGTAATTTTGGCATTGATGGCTTGCATCTCGGCGGCGGTTTGCTCTCTTATGATGTTTATTTCGTTTGCCAAATCTATCAAAGGTTCTTTCATTTTGAGTAGCTTATCCAAGTCGTTGCTTTCTATCAGGGCTAAAATATAGGTTTTGTCTTGCAGTTTCGTTTTTTCAAATGTGGTGTTGATGTATTGCTCGGCGGTTTGGGTTTTTAATCGGTTTTTGATGGGTATAATGCTTGATTTTCCTTCAAATTTATTGGCATCGTTGAGTAGTTTAACCAAAAAATCTTTGTCCATCGGGGCATAAAAATTACTAAAAGCGGTGTTAATATTTTTTTTGAGTTGCTCTTTTTGTTTCTCAAATGATTCCATGCGTTTGGATTTTTCAGTATTTTTGAGGTTCAATCGGAGATATGCCAGTTCGGAAGCCGCAGCGAAACTTGCCGAACGGTTGTAGAGTTGCCCGAGCCAAAGATTGAGATTGCCCAAATCTTTCATGTCTTGATAGGTTGTATTCAAATCATCAAACAAAGTGCCATATTGGGTTTTTAGGTTTGGGTTTTGGGCAATGAATGTTTTGAGGTTTGCTTCTTCTTGTTGTTTGTTTTCGATGATATTGACCCTTTTTAAGCCTTGCAACTTTCCTTTATAATTTTTGGTTACGTTGGCCAGGCTTTTTGTTGGCGAAGCAAACCGAATGCGGAGTTGGTCGTCGATTTTGCTTGCTTGGTTCATGTAATCGATTTGCCAATCGTAGATATTTGAGATATAAGGCAGTTGATAATCCCTTTGAAACTCCAGATACTGCGACGGATAGTTGCGAAACGTGCGACCGGGATAGCCCAAGATAAACACAAAATCGCCATCGGCAACGCCATTTGGGTTCACTTTCAGAAATTTTTTGGGCGTGTAAGGCACGTTGTCTTTGCTGTATGCCGTCGGTTTGCCGTCGGGCGAAACGTATGCACGCACAAACGAAAAATCGCCCGTGTGTCGGGGCCAGACCCAGTTGTCGGTTTCGCCACCAAACTCGCCGATGCTGCGTGGCGGTGCATAGACCAAACGCACGTCTTTGATGGTCTGATAGCGAAAAACGATGTAGGTCTTGCCAATAAACATCTCTGATATTTCGCACAGAAATTCGGGGTTTTGCTTTGTTTGGGCTTCTGTTACCAGCCTGATGCGGTCTTTGATGCCGTTGAGCCGCTTGAGGGCATCGGGTTCTTGCTTGATGGCATCGGTTATGATTTGATTAGAAACATCTTCGTAGCTCGCCGTGATGCGACAGGTTAGACCCTTTGCCACGATTTCTTGTGAACGGTTGTTTGCCAAAAAACCATCGGTGATAAAATCTTTTTCGGGCGTTGAGGCAGCCGCCACAGCCCCA
>JAYWHZ010000184.1:0-3146 GCA_043777395.1 Bacteroidota bacterium | reverse complement strand
CAAAATGGAACGTATTTGCTGAGTATATTCAACAAAAACTTGCTCATACAAACCTCTAAATTAATCATTATTCGATAAGCAAACGCTTAAAATCATCATTGAAGCAATAGGTTATATTATGGATTTTGGGCTGGTAAAGTAATACAAAATGATAATCAATATCTTAAGTATAGTATAGGGTTAATGTCTATTAATAACGACCCTAATCAAAGATTTTACACGCTCCTAAAAATAAATAGTAACGGAGTACAGACCAATAACAGGAAGCGGCTCAGGGCAATAGAAACAAAAAGCATGGATACTCAAAACCGATGCCAACGGCTGCCAAACACAGCACTGCCAAAACACCATTGGCATCAACAAAACACAAAACAAAAACCATTCAAAATATATCCAAACCCCGCTGGTGAGTTTTTTATAATAGAAACAGAAAATGAAAGCAACTATACACTCCAAATCTACAACCTGATAGGCAAGCCAATTCAACAACAAACTTTTACCAAAAACACACAAATCGACACACAAAACTGGGCTTCGGGCATCTATCTACTCAAAATAACTTCGCTCAATGGTGAAGTCTTGCTGCAAAATAAACCCATCATCATCACATAAAAACCAAACCATAACGAAAGGTTCACGTCTGAACACGGCGTGGACTTTTTGTTAAACATCAAAAGAAAATGAAAACAAAGCGATGGATTTTCAAGGCAGTATTTATACCTACAAAAACCACATAAAAGCGTACAAAAGAAAATTATCGCATTAAATATTTTTAATTTTTTTACTTTTGTGTCGCACTAAGACAGTCCATAAAGCAAAATAATAATTCACACTAAAACAGTAATCACCCTAAAATCTTGACAAGACCCCTCATATTAGTCTGCAACGACGACGGCATCAACGCCACGGGCATCAAAGCCTTGGTAGAAGCCGTCCAACACCTTGGCGACGTGGTGGTCGTAGCACCAGACTCTCCCCAATCTGCCAAAGGACACAGCATCACCATTGCCGAACCCCTGCGGCTACACACCATCATCAATGTGTTTGGCGAGAACGTCAAGGCATATAGCGTCAGTGGCACACCCGTCGATTGCGTCAAACTCGCCGTCGATAAAGTCCTGCACCGCAAACCCGACCTGCTCGTGTCGGGCATCAACCATGGCTCCAACGCCTCTATCAACGTCATTTATTCGGGTACTATGTCGGCTGCCCTCGAAGGTGCCATTGAAGGCATTCAGTCTGTGGGGTTTTCGCTTTGCGACTATGCCGACGATGCCGACTTTACCTTGGCAAAATCTGTGGCAACGCACGTGTGCCAACTCATACTCGACAAAAAAATTCCCCAATACATTGCCCTCAACGTCAATATCCCAAAAATAGAACCCAAAGACCACAAAGGCATCAAAATTTGTAGGCAGGCAAACTCCAAATGGACCGAAAGTTATATCGAACGCCAAGACCCATTTCGCAAAAACTACTACTGGATGTCGGGCAAGTTTGAAATCGTAAAGATGGAAGAAGACACCGACGAATGGGCTTTGGCACACCATTTTACGTCCATCGTACCCGTTCAATTTGACCTGACAGCCTACAAACACTTAGACGATTTGAAGCAGATATTTTAAATCCGACACACAAACAGTTCTTTTTATAAATCAATTATATTAAATAAAAAACGATGCTTGCCCACGAAATCCACAATCACCCGATACCCAACACCCAATGGGTGGTGTTTATACACGGTGCTGGCGGAAGCACACGCACTTTTCGCCGACAGATAGCGGCTTTTGGAGCAGCATACAACCTGCTACTCATCGATTTGAGAGACCACGGCAACAGCGTGGATTTGCCGCTGCCCAAAGGCGATTTTGGATTTAATGTGATAGCCAACGACGTGATAACACTCTTAGAACACCTCAACATACCTTCGGCTCACTTTGTGAGCGTCTCGATGGGGTCTATATTTTTGAGAGAGATAGAAAAACAAAAGACCAACATCGTCAAGTCTATGATTATCGGCGGCGGCATGTTTGATTTGAGCCAAAAGATAAACATTTTTATGGGCGTTGGGTCGAGTATCGGTCAAGTGATACCGTTTCAATGGCTCTATTGGGGACTGGCAACGGTGGTGTTTCCCAAAAAAAACCACGCCAAATCCAAAGAAATATTTATCCAAGAAGCCTCCAAAATAAAACAAGAAGCCTTCAATCGGTGGATAAAACTTGCCCCAACCGTAAAAACTGCCCTCAAAGGCTATTTTAACAATGCACTCCACATGCCCTGCCTCATTGTTTCGGGCCAAGAAGACCACATGTTTATTGGTACGGCACGGCAATATGCACAAAAATACCCACAAGTCGAATTTGTAGAGATAAAAAAATGTGGGCATGTGGTGAGCATCGAACAATCTGATGTATTTAATGCCATCAGCTTGGCATTTCTCAAAAAACATTTTCCAATAGCACAACAATAAAACCGAAAAAGAGACAATTAAACGAAAAAATTTTTTGTTCAAAAAAATTGTCCTAAATTTGCATTAATTTTAAATCAAAAGCCATTTTTAATTGTTGTCTGACTTCAACTAACAACAAAAAAACAAATGATTAATAAAAACACAAGCCGACGTGAAGGCACATTTTTAGATGCCAAAGTATTTACGCTCTGGATAGGCATCGTGAGCCTATCGATGGTTTTTGCGGGTCTGACAAGCGCCTACATCGTTCGCAAAGGCGACGGCAACTGGCTTCAGTTTTCGCTTCCCTCAGCCTTCGACCTATCGACGCTGCTCATCGTGCTAAGCAGCATTACCATGCAATGGGCCCATTATTCGAGCAAGAAAAACAATCTGAGAACCATCGACATGAGCCTTTTGGCAACGCTGCTGCTGGGTATCGGTTTTATGGTTTCACAATATTTTGCCTATCAGGTCTTGGTTTCACAAGGTATTTACCTCATCGGCAACGCCTCGAGCTCGTTTCTCTACGTGATAACAGGCATGCACGCCGCCCATATTTTGGCTGGTCTCGTGATTCTTGCCTTCACTTTGGTGGCGAGTTTGAGATACAAAATTCATTCAAAAAATATGCGTCCGATGGATTTATGCACCATATTTTGGCACTTTATCGGTGTTTTATGGGTTTATCTAT
>JAYWHZ010000183.1:0-3154 GCA_043777395.1 Bacteroidota bacterium | reverse complement strand
TATATTTTAGCCGAATGGTTTGGTGTCGAAAAAATCGCTCCGCAAGGTCAAATTCCGTTCAATGTTACATTGTCGTTTTATATTGGTGCCGCCATTTTTCTAATCACTATCCTGTGGACGGTTTCGACCACCAAAGAATATTCGCCCCAAGAACGCAAAAAATTTACCCACACAGAGCCAGAAGCCCCCGAGCAGACCAGCAGCATCACCGATATTTTTAAGGATTTTGCGGCGATGCCCCTCACGATGAAACAGCTCGGACTGACGCAGTTTTTCTCTTGGTTTGCTTTGTTTTCGATGTGGGTTTTTACCACGCCTGCCGTTGCTACACACGTCTATGGCTTGGCTCAAACCGATACCAACTCGGTAGAATATGCCGATGCAGGCAATTGGGTGGGCATTATTTTTGGTGTTTACAACTTAGTTTCGGCTATCTATGCGTTGTTTCTGCCAACGATTGCAGCCAAAATCGGAAGGCGAAACACACACGCCGTGTCGCTTGTAGCAGGCGGATTGGGCTTGGTGTCTATTTATTTTATCAGCAATCCCAACTATTTAGTTTTTTCTATGGTCGGTGTTGGCATGGCTTGGGCGAGTATTTTGGCTATGCCTTATGCGATTCTGGCGGGTTGTATTCCAGATAAAAAAATGGGTATTTATATGGGCATTTTCAATTTTTTTATCACCCTGCCGCAAATTGTGAGCAGCATCATCGGTGGTCCAATCGTTAAAAACCTCTACAATTCGCAGGCTATCTATGCTTTGGTTATGGCTGGTGTTTTTATGTTTTTGGCGGCGGCAAGCGTAGCAATGGTTAAAGACAACGACGATTTGGTGGCTCAAAATCAATCTGATTTGCAGCCAAGTGAATTGAATTAAAAGCGTTTTAAATTGAATTTTATTACCATTTGAGCCGATAGTCGATGTTGATGATGTGTGTCAGCCGAGGTTTTGAGGTGTTGATGTCTTGCTGAAATAAGTAGGCAAGCTTTAACCTTTTGTTAAATTTTTGGTTGTAGATGGCACCAAACCCAACTCTATATCGGCTAAAATCTTTGAAGTCGTATTGAAGGCTATAAAATAATTCGGCACCCAAAAAATATTCCCACGGTCTGTCTTTTTTTCTGTAATGGATTGTCAGTGCGTCTCTTATTAAGGCTTCTTGGGGTTTTCCAAAGCGTGGTAAATATTGAGAATAGCGAACTCTGTTGTTCAATACCAGTTTTTTCTTTTTGGAGAGTTTTATTTCGGCATCGTTCGACCAATTAAAATCGAAGCGATGCGACACAAAATTTTCGTCAGCCGAGATGCCATAGCGGTAAGCAAGCCCTATTTCCCAAAAATAAATCAAGGGCTTATAGTCCATGCTTAGCTGCGTGTAGGTAGCCGGAAGGTTTTTCATCGCCCACGAATTTTGACTGAGACCTATGCCTTGCTCTGCACCCAAAATATATTTCTTGATGGGTTTGACGAGCGAAACGGTTACCCAATATTGTTGCCTGACGGTTGGGCTTTGGTCTGTGGGTGTTTGTGAAAAAGCCGTATTTTTTTGCATCAAAAGCACCAACAAAAAGCCAAAAAAGATGGAATATTTCATTTAAGATTTGTCTTTTGTGTTAATAATTGTTTAAAACAATCTCTGATGCGGTGTAGGTGAAGCCTTTTTTATAGACCTCGATGCGTGTGAAAACGGGTTTTTTTTTAGATAGGCACGTGTCGCATTCGGAATAGGCATAGAGGGTATATTTGCCTTTTTGGAGGTAGTTAAATCGAAAACGCCCGTCGAAATTGGTGTTCATATCGTCGTCGTAGAGCGTGTTGTTGCCATAGATGATATAGACTTTTTGGTCGGGTGCATAGTAGGTTGCCACTGAGTCGCCTCGGCTGTTGCGTTTGATGTAGCGTACTTTGCCTTCGATTTGAGAAGCACCACCGATGCCTTCTGTTTTTTGGCAGGCAGGTAGAGCGAGTGTTAAGAGAAATAAAAAAATAATGCTTAGTGTGAGTTTGCCCATTGGTGTTTGGTTCTGTTTTTTCTACAAAAGTAGTAGATTTTAAAGATTGCTTTTTTTGAATTTTAATTGAATCATTGCGATGTAAGATTTTTATTTTTTTAGGGCATTAAAAGACCTGCGTGTGTTTAAGCATCGCAGGTCTTTTGTGTTAATTTGTTTCCTAAAACAATAAAAACTTAAAACAGCCAACCCACTTTGAAGCCCACGAGCCTGCCACGTGCGTTGGCGTTGGGATAGTAGTTCGTATTGTAAACGTTGGTGAGTCCAAAATGAGCCAAAAAGCCAAAATGAAAAATCGTTTTTTCGGCTGCGTTCATATCTATGCCAGCACTGATGTTGATGGGCATATCGAAGCGGTAATATCTTTCATCGACCCGCTCTATCAGGTGAAAACCGTCTTCGATGGAGTAAAAAACGTTGTTGGTCATGGCATTGTAGAGTGGCGACACGCCAATTCGGGCTGTGAATCGGGTACCATTGGCAATATTGACCACGTTTTTGGTGCCTCTATAGACCAACGCCAAGGGAATTTCGAGCGTATTCATCTTTATCCTGCCTCTGTGCGTGGAGTCTGGGTTGCCTGTTTCTTGTGCTTGACTGACGTAGTCGGGTGTGAGCAAGCCAGTTCCACGCATCTGATACCGCACACCGACCGAGATAGCGATGCGTTTGGAGAGGTAATAATCCAGATGAACATCGGTACCTAATTGGTTTGGCAAATGTTGCTTGCACCAAAGTAGAGGCATCGTCGCTTACAAAACTGGTGATGCAGTTGTTGAACGTAGCGCCCCAGACCAATTTTTTAGCCCAAATCGTTGTTGGTTTCTGATTGGTATCGATGTTGGCTGGTATATATTTTGAGTTGTAATTTTGAGCATTGACCTCAAAATTGCAATAAAGCAAGCCTATCACAACGCTTATAAACCATTGATAGCCTATTTGTTTACAATGAATTTTTAATATTTTCATCCTTTGATGTGTTGATTAGAGTGGTTGATTTGGGTGAATGACTTTGTACTTAGATTTTGTGGCGGTTTTATTTTTCTTATAGCCCCATTCAAATACCAACGGGAAGATGAGCAGCGTCAGTATCGTGGCACTTATCAGCCCGCCGATGACCACGATGGCGAGTGGTTTTT
>JAYWHZ010000182.1:0-3158 GCA_043777395.1 Bacteroidota bacterium | reverse complement strand
GTAGGCGTTGCCCGATGCCGTCGAAGCCGTCAAAGAAACGTTTTGTCCCGAACAGATACTTGTATTTCCCAAGGCTGAAATCGTTGCCGTTGGCAAGGGATTGACCGTTACGGCTATGGCATTCGAGACAGCCGAACAGTTATTTTGTGCTACTATGCAGGTGTAGTTTCCAGCCGAATTGGCGTTGTAGGCTGATGAATTGGCACCCGAAATGTTGGTGCCGTTCAGTTGCCATTGGTAGATAATTCCTGCACCTGTGTTGGCATTTAACACAACGCTTTGTCCCGAGCAAATATTGGTATTGCCCGATGCTGAAATGCTTGAAGCGGGCGGATAGACATTTAAAGTAACGCTATCTAAGCCGTTGACAAAGCATGAGTTTTGTGAGATTCGTACTTTGTAAGTGCCTGCTAGTGTGGTGTTGTAGGTATTGGTTGTGGTGGTTGATACCACTGCACCATTTCTAATCCAAACAAAGCTACGACCCGAAGCCGTCTGTGTGTTGCAAGAAAGTGTCATGTTGCCTCCCAAACAAAACGCCGTTGCAGGTGTATTGATAGAAACATTGCTCGGAAGGTTGGAGATAGGTATGATGGTCAATTGCCCAGACATGGTACAAAATTGTTTAGTGCCTTGGCTGTTTTCAATGGAGACGAAGACTTGTGCAGTTTCGTATGTGCCACTGGTTGACATATATGGAGGTATGTAGATATTGTTGCCTGGGACTGTACCCCAATAACGTCCATTGCTACAAAATTCTTGAGGTCTCACAACATCTGCACTAGTAACAACATTTTGGTTGCTAAAAATATTATTTGAAGGAACGTTTGATGTTACCAAAATAGAGGAGTTTTGGCAAATATTGAATGTTCCCGAAGGTGTGGCACTGGCACAGGCTTTCTCTCCGTTGGCATCGAGCTTCATGAAAAGAGCTAACCTTAAATCTGCACTTGTACTTGAATTTTTAGCCAATTTGATGTGTCCTGATAGCAGCATACCACCGTCTGATGTTGGAAAAATAGCCGAAGAAACGTCGTAATTAAGCCTACTGGTGTTATTACAAATTACAGTTGGAAGGCAAGGCGACAAGGATTTTTGCCAGATGAGTTGCGGCGTAGTGAAGGTGCTGTTGTAGTTTATGTTCAAGATAGCGGTTGGTGTTCGCACGATGCAGTCGTTGTTTGGTCTTCGCACCAGATACGGCTGGAGTGTGCCTGCATTGCTGGGTATGGTGTAGGTCGAGAGCACTGTCCCCGATGCGTTGGTGTAGATGAGTTGGCTTGTAGTGAGAATCAGATAGCCTGAGTTGATTTCTCTTGCATAGATGATGTTTAGGTAGCCTCTCTGCCAAATCGCTGCTCCGGTGCTGTTGTTGAGCAGTACTAAGCTGTTGTTTGCTGAGGAGGAGACCAACAATCCGCCGCCTGCTTCTATGTAGTTCGATGCAGATATGCTGCTGTTGAACGTGTTGTCGAGTACAAAAGTATTGCCCGAGGCGATGTAGCGTTTGACACCCGAGTTGGTTGCAACCATAAAGCCACCGTTGTTGAGAGCACCTATGTGGTTGATGTTTGTGGAGGTGCTTGGGCTTTGAATCCTGATGTCTCCCAATGTGTTTCCATTTGTGTTCATCACCACCACGTGGTAGCCTGTGAGTTGCAGATTTTGATAAATTTCATACAAGATTAGAATATTTCCTGCGGCTGTCGGTTGTATTTTGATGGCTTTTGGTCCACCATTCATTACGATAAACGGTGTTGGAAAGGTAGCGATAGTATCGCCGTTGAGATTTAGTTTTGTTACTTTCGAAATCAAATACGATGAAGATGTTGAACTTGTATAGTATTGGTCAGAATAGCAAAAGTAGTAATTGCCGTTGAGTTCCATCGCATCATTGGCTTGTTGGTGATTGTAATTGTTGGTGATTTGGGTACTAAAACGTCCGTAGTAGTTGGCAAAGGCATTTTGGGCTTTGGTTTGGATTTGAATCAGAAGAATTGCTAATAATAAAAAGGGTTTACAATGTTTCATTTGTTTGTATTGGTTTAGTATGTTGATAAAAAAAATTTCAAGGTTGCATCGAATGTGTTGCTAAGATTTTAATTTGGCTGTTGAATTGTCGTTGTTTTAAAGTAAATCTCATGTTGTAAATTACTATTTCTACCGATTAAATTTGGGGCAATTGTTTTTGTAGATGACGTAGCTCAGTTTGAATCCAAAGAACAGGTAAGCGTCGTTGTCGTCAGGATTGCCACGTGCTACCCCGTCGGCGGCGAGTGGTATGAGCGGATTGCGTTCTCTGCGTCGGTCGGCGAGTGCTGCCCCGAGGGGTTTGTTGGCCACGAGCACATCGTTGGAGACATAGGTCGAGCTCACGTCGTCCAGATAGTCGGTAAATGTATAGCGGTAGCCAACCTCAAAGGCGAGGTTAAAGTTTTGGTTTAGTACAAATTTTAGTCCAGCACCCAACGGGATATTAAATTGTGTCAGGGCATATCGTTTTCTGTTTGGGTATTCTATGAGGTCTTGTCCTTCGGTGCTTAGCGGCTGGAGGGCTTCCCATCTGCGGTTATAAAACGCCTTGGGGTTGTATCTAAACAAGCCAATGCCACCAAACAGATAGGGTGTGAAGTGTTGGGTGTAGAGGCGATTGTGGCTCCAGCCAAACGGAAAGAGGTTGTATTCGGCGTGTGTGCCAAACTCGAGTATGTCGCTTCTGAAACTGAGGTTGCGCACTTTGTTGGCGGTTTCGTTGGCAAGCGAGTCGGCACCTGCCACTCTGCCCCAGTTTATTTCGCCCGTAAAGCTCAGTTTGGTGTTGATGTTTCGGCGAAGGTGCGCCCCAAAAGCAGGTCTGATGAGATTGGTGCCATAGCCCACAAAGTCGCCTATGCCGTTTCGAGATTGGAGGCTTTCACGCAGGTCGCCGATATATTGCGAGGCAAAAACATTAATACCCACTTCGGTTTGTTGTGCAAAAGAATGGACGGCAAGCGTTGAGCAAGCCAAAAAGGTTGTTAGAGAAACAAAAAAGCGTTTAAACATTTGTGTTGATTGGATTGTGAGGGTTTGGAGATTGCACATAAACGGCTATAAAACTACAACAATAATTACAAGTCTAAAAATTTTATTCATTTTTTGAATTAAAACGCCCTTTG
>JAYWHZ010000181.1:0-10962 GCA_043777395.1 Bacteroidota bacterium | reverse complement strand
TTGTTATAAGCCGTTTGCATCACATTGACGTTGTATGGGTTTTTGAGTTGGTTGCCCAATTTAGTGCTGCCACTTGGATAGGGCATGGTTGCAAGGCTGCTGGCAGGGGTATCAAAACTCATCATCTGTTCTTTTTTACAAGAGGGCAGCAGCAAAACAAGGGCAGCAAAAACCGTTGAGGCGGCTACCCTCTTTCGAGCAAGCGAGGGGGGGGGGGGATAATTTAAACAAATTTTTGGCGGTGAGAAGCATTTTCTCAAAGTAATTTTCAAACATTTTCTTTAAAATTTAAAAGGTGAATAATAAATAAGTGAATGATAAAAATAAAGTCGTTCGTTTACAATCAACTTCATAACAAATGTACAGTCTTTTTTTTTGATATCCAAGTTTTTTTTTTACAATTACCTGAAATTACCGATAATTACGCACAATTACCGACAATTACGTGAAATTACGTGTTCGCTTAACAATGAAATAATGTTGAAGTTTTTTTTGCTGTCTGCTTGTCTCATCATTAAAGGTTAGATTAAATCAAAAAACACAATTGAGCCAAATTTAACATTATTTTTAGTATTTTTGCTCACCTGTTTAGCATTTAATCAACGCCCATGCCCACGACCGACTCCCCACATGCACCCATCGTTTTAGACCAAGACAAGCGTCTGATACTGTCGGAGTATCGAAAACTGATGCAAAGTTGTCAGTCTTTTGCTTCCAAAGGCGATAAAAAATTGATACGAGAAGCCTTTGAGCTGGCAATTGATGCCCACAAAGACATGCGTCGGAAGTCGGGTGAGCCGTATATTTTGCACCCGATAGCCGTGGCTCAAATCGTTGTCGATGACATTGGCTTGGGAACAACCTCTATCATCTCGGCTTTGCTCCACGACGTGGTCGAAGATACGGAAATCACGCTGGCAGAGTTGGAAACGCTTTTTGGCAAAACGGTCTCCAAGATTGTCAGCGGTCTAACCAAAATTTCGGGTCTCTACAACAAAAACACCGCCGTGTCGCTTCAAGCCGAAAATTTTAGGAAAATGCTCCTGACCTTAGCAGACGATATTCGGGTGATCATCATAAAACTGGCAGACCGACTGCACAACATGCGAACGCTCGATGCCCATTCGCCCGAAAAACAACTCCGCATCGCCTACGAAACGCAATATCTCTACGTGCCGCTGGCTCACCGCTTGGGTCTCTACAACATCAAATCGGAACTCGAAGACCTCTGTCTCAAATACATTGAACCCGAAGTCTATACCACCATTGCCAAAAAACTACGCCAGACCTTAGCCAGCCGCAATGCTTTCATCGATGATTTTATTGTTCCTATCAGGGCTTCATTGTTAAAAAATAATTTGAAATTTGAAATAAAAGGACGACCAAAATCCATCTCGTCTATCTATGGCAAGATGAAAAAACAAGGCATCGAGTTTGAAGAGGTCTATGATTTGTTTGCCATAAGAGTGATTATCGATTGCCCGCCAGAATTGGAAAAAGCCCAGTCGTGGCTCACCTACTCGTGTGTTACCGACACCTACTTTCCAGACACCAAACGCCTGCGAGATTGGATTACGATACCCAAATCTAACGGCTACGAATCGCTTCACATCACCGTGATGGGGCAAAAAGGGCGTTATGTAGAAGTGCAAATCCGCACCAAACGCATGGACGAGATAGCCGAAAAAGGATTGGCTGCCCACTGGCGCTACAAAAGCAAAGAGTCGATATCAGAAAATGCCTTTGACCAATGGCTCGCCAAAGTGCGTGAGACACTCAGCAACCCCGAACCCAACGCCACCGAATATGTAGAAGATTTTAGGCTGGATTTGTATTCGAGCGAAATATTTGTCTTTACGCCCAAAGGCGACCTACGAAAGCTGCCAGCAGGGGCTACGGCACTCGATTATGCGTTTGATATACATTCGGATTTGGGCATGAGCTGCATCGGTGCCAAGGTTAATTATAAAATTGTGGGCATCAATCATGTCTTGCAAAATGGCGACCAAGTGGAAGTCATCACCTCCAAAAACCAAAAACCAAAAACCGACTGGCTCGGATTTGTTGTTACAAGCAAAGCCAAGACACGCATCAAATCGGCACTCAAAGAGCAAGAAAAAGCCGATGCCGAACACGGCAAAGAAACCCTTCAACGCAAATTTAGAACATGGAAAATAGATTTCAACGACGAAAACGTGAGCAAATCAATGGCTCACTTCAAATTTAAATCGGCATTGGATTTTTATCAAGATGTCGCAACCGAAAAAATAGACCTCAAACTCATCAAAGATTTTTTGCTTCACCCCGAAAAATACGAACCCAAAGAGCAGCCCATCAACAACAACGCAAACGCCCTTGTTCACACCAACGAAAACAATTTTTCGACACTCGAATACAACAAAGACGAGTTACTCATCATAGACGACAAGCAGCTCAAAGACATCTTGTATTCGCTTGCAGGCTGCTGCAAACCCATTCCCGGCGACCGCATCTTTGCTTTTGTAACCACGGGCGAAGGCATCAAAATTCACCGCTCAAACTGCCCCAACGCCATGAACCTACACATCAAGCAAGGCGGGCGAATCATCAAAGCACGATGGGCAACAGAAGGCAACACAAACGGCTACTTAGCCGGCATACTCATTGCAGGCATAGACGACACGGGCATCATCAGTGGTATATCAAGAGTGATTTCAGACGATTTGAACCTCAACATACAATCCATCAACATACAATCTGACAACGGCGTTTTTGAAGGACGGATCATGCTGTTTGTCAAGGATAGTACGCACCTCGACATACTCATTCAACGGATGAAAAACGTGAACGGCGTGCTGTCTGTCAATCGATTTGAAGCCAACGAACCCTCAAACTAAAAAAATTGAGGGTCTAAAATATGTTATTGATTTGTTAATGTTTAAACCATTCATTATAAAACATTCTATCTTGCAGCCAAATACAAAGTTGTTTCAATTAAACAAAATATCTATCGCACCATAAATAGTTGAATCAATGGGTTTTAAATACAATTTATAAAGCCCCAATACACAAAATCTAAACCCAAACCCATAGCCAAAAATGACAAGGATACAAAAAACCATCAAACTGCTATCCTTCCTACTGCTTATTTGCGTCTTGCCCAACAACAACTCTATGGCAAAACGTGTCGTTACCCCAAAAAAAACAACACACAAAACTGCCCCAAACAAGGCAAAAACAACCACCAAACGAAACACCAAAAAAACCGTTTCGCAAACCCTCAAAAAACCTACCGCTAAGGTCTCGAAACTCACAAGAAGCCGAAAAATAGCAGCAAGAAACCGACAAAAAAACCGTACACTCGCCCGAAGGCGTTCAAACCAAGCAACCCTCAAAACAAGAGTCGTATTTCAAACCAAATACACCAAACACACACTCGATTCACTGCTCGATTTGGATTATAGCAACAAAGATTTTATATTTGAACACTTGGGAATTTACAAAACTTATGCCCATTTTGGATTGGAGAAAGACTGCCTCGTTACCAACCGACCCGAACTCTATGTGGCTATGGACAATTGGATTGGCGTGCCTTACGTCTGGGGCGGCGGCTCGACCAACGGCGTAGATTGCTCTCGGTTTGTGATGCAAATGTATAACAACATCTATAAAACACCACTCAACGCCACAGCCCGTGAAATGTATCTGCTCACCGAACCCATCGAAGACGACAACCAACTACAAGAAGGCGACTTGGTGTTTTTCAAAATCGGCAAATCTTACATCTCTCACGTGGGCATCTACTTGTGTAACAACAAGTTCATACACGCATCGTCGAGCAAAGGCGTAACCATCAGCAGCCTCAACGAACCTTATTTTAGAAAGCACTATTTCAAATCGGGGCGGCTACATAGCAGAGGCTAAAACAACCAAATCTATCAAAAAATAAAGATGCTCAAAACAAAATTTGGGCATCTTTTTTGTGAATATTACCAAACCCTCAAAACGTTTTTGGAATGGGAAACAGGTTGCCAATAATTATTTTTGTAGGCACATAGTCGTGCAGTTTTTTAAGCAAAAGATTAACGTCTTTGCGAAAATCAATGTGGTAGTCTTCATCTAATTTGTTAAGTTTGGACAACGCAAATTGGGTTCTTTTAATCAAATATAGGGCAAGATTGTCTTTGTCTTCGTAGGGAGCGTTCATGATTTGCCAGCAGGTCTCAAAAGGGGTGTTGAGCATGAGCAAAGTGAGTTCTATCTCGCTTGCTTTGTCTTTGGTTATCTTCATATGCTCGGCGATTTTGGCATTGACCGAACGCATGACCATCATGAGTTCGCTGGGCGTTGAATAATAGATTTTTTGGGGCTGGATATGCTGCCTGATGTGGGTTTTCAAAAACTCTATTCTGGCTTGTAGAGAGTGTTTTTCTTCGACAATCTCGTAGTTCAGTTGCTCGACCAAAATATCGTCTTTGGCAATGAGTTTGAGCAGCAGTGCGTCTTTTTGTACCAAAGGCATCTGAACGATTGCGACCTTTAATTCTTTTGAAAGTTTTGGCATTTAACAATTTTTTAGCTTGATTTCTTTAACTTTGCAAAAATAAATAAAAATGATTAGTTTCTGGGAAAAAGATTACTTTGAAAATGGTTGCTACGATGTGGTGGTGGTTGGCGGCGGCATAGTGGGGTCGGCAGCGTCTGTCTTTTTAAAAAAACAGAAAAGAAACTGCAAGGTCTTGGTCATCGAAAAAGAAGTGTTTGGCACCCAAGCCACCACCAAAAACGCTGGCTTTGCCTGCATAGGAAGCCCGTCCGAACTCTCGGCAAACCTGGCTGGTGCCAACGCACGCCACGTGCAGCAACTCTTGGCTTGGAAATGGAAAGGCATCGAAAAACTACTGACGCTCTTGGGAAAAACTAAAACACACTATCAACACACCAAAGCCTACGATTTGTTTGACCACAACACTCGGCAATCGTACCATCAATCGCTCAACGGTTTGGACGAACTGAACCACATAGCCAAGCAAGTTACCAAGATTTATCCTTTTTATGAACCCAATGATTTGGCACTCAAAGGCTTTGGTTTTGAGGGTTTTGACCGTTGCCTGCAAATCAACCACGAGGGGCAAATCCATTCGGCACACACGTTGCATCACTTGCAGCTCAAGTCTCAAAATTTTGATGTACGTTGGCTTAGAGGTCATAGTGTAAGCAGTTATCATATTGAAAATGAGTGTGTTGTGGTCAATACCTCAAACGATTTAAAAATCAAGACCCGACATTTGTTGGTTTGTAACAATGCTTTTGCAGGGCAGATTTTGCCCAGTATTGGCGTTGAGCCGGGCAGAGGGCAAGTGTTGGTAACAAAACCGTTGAGCCATTTTTTGCCTTTCAAGGGCAATTTTCATTACAACGAAGGCTACGTTTATTTTAGGAATGTGGGCAACAATCGCTTGCTTTTGGGCGGCGGCAGAAACTTAGATTTTGAGACCGAAAACCAAAGCCAACTTGGTGAAAACACGTTGATTTTGGATCATTTGAAAGCGTTTTTGAGTGAAAAAATATTGCCCAAGCACCAAAAAATACCCGTAGAGATAGAGCAAAGTTGGTCTGGGATTATGGGTTTTACGGGTAGCGGTTTGCCGATAGTCAAGACGATTGAACCTCGTTTGCATTGTGCTGTGGGGTTGAATGGGATGGGCGTGGCGATGGGTGTTTATGTGGGAAATCTGGCTGCAAATTTGATTAATAAGTGATGCTTTGGAATCTAAAACTGAATTATTACTAAAATAGGATGGTAAAAAACGAAAAAACAGGTCAAGTTCTTATGTTCAAAAAAATAATTTTTAATCCTTTTGCCCTTGCTTTTTGGTTTGTGTTGCCTGTGTTTGGTGTGGTTTTTTTTATTCATTTTTTTTCTATCAATTTTCCCGTTTCCGACGATTGGAACGTGTTTGAGGTATTGGCGGCAATGGATCAAAATTCGGGTGCTGTGGTGGCTTTGTTTAAAAGTAGGTTGGAGCATCGCCCTGTTTTGGCTCGTTTGTTTTGCTTGTTAGACTATGGCGTGTTTGGCAGTCTCAATTTCAAGCGTTTGATTTGGTGTTCTAATGTCTTGTTTTTGGGTGGCATTTTGGGCATTTTTTACTACATTTTTAGGTCTTTGGGTCAGCGTTTTATTTATTTTTTGCCTGTGTCTATGCTTTTGTTTCAGGGCAAGTTGGCAACGACAATGATTTGGTATTGGGGTGTGTTGCAGTATTCGGCATTGCTGTTTTTGGCGTTGAGTTCGTTGTATTTGCTCACGTTTAAGACTGGGTTTTGGAGTCGATTGTTGGCTTTATTGTTGAGCATCGCAGGCATTTTTTCCATTGGAGCGGGTGTTTTTTTGCCCTTTGTTTTGGTCATGGTTTTATTGATACAAAAAGAGTTTAAGACCGTTTGGCTTTACGCAGTTTGTTTTTCGGTGGTGTTGGGGTTTTATTTTTGGGATTTGGAGCTCAAACCACAGCAATATCCTTCCAATATTTGGGCAATATTGTTGTCGGCGATGGCTTTTGCAAATGCTTTTTGGCTCATTCCCACTTGTCGGTTGTTGTCTAATTTTTGGCTCGTTGTGTCGATTTTGGTTTTAGGATTGCCTTTATTGGGGTATTTTGTGTGGCAAACAAAGCATTTTTTTAATGCCTTATGGGCTAAAAAATCGCTTAAAACCATCCAATCTATTCATTTTTTTGGTATTGCTTTTTTTGTTTTTGTAGGCGTTGTGGCAGTGGCTACCTCGCTCCGACGGACAGATGCCAACCACATTGGCGATGTGCTAAACGACCGCTACGAACTGTTTTCGTGTGTGCTTACCATTGTGGTATATCTTGGTTTATTGGCAAGTTTTGAACGCAAAAAACGCCTTATTGCCCCTATTTTTTTTGGCTTGGCATTGATTTTTAACCTTGTTTTTTCGCTCAGGCAAATACAAATAGAGACGCATAGCATGAATACTAAATATGCCGATATGTTCAATTATTTTTATTACAACAGCTTAAAAACACCTTATTTGGAGCGAAGTGCAACTATTTTTTCAGATTTTGAATACATTTTATCAAATCTCAACGACCCTAAAAATAACATACAAAAATCCGAATTGGAGGTCAGCGTAGCACAAAAAATATTGCCCAAAGGCACGGTCATTCAGCAATATGGCAAGATACAAAAACCTTACACGTGGCATGAAATTAAGTTGATGAACGAAAGCCAAAATAACGCCCGATGGTTTGCTCTGCTGCAAGGCGACAAGCCATTTTTGATTGCCTTTCGGAGCAACTTTTTATCTGCAAAATACCTCAAAAACTACATTAATAATACCCAAAACAGCCAATTGACCACAACCGCCGACGTGTATCCACACAAACTGGTCAAAAAAGGGATTTATAAACTCTATATCTACCAAATTGAGGGCAAGAAGCACCGCATTTTTGCTACCGACTCTCAACTGAAAATTGATTGATGGAAAACATAGGCATCTCAAAATTTTATGGCTCAACATGGGCGAAACTTGTGTAGAACAATTGTAGCCACATCAAGATAAACTACAAACGCAGTAAGACAAACGAACCCGTTCAAAATCCTAAAATGGTTGTGAAATAAAAACATTAAATCAATTTTTTTACTGGTTAATAAAACATTGGCACGTTTATTGGTCGTTGTTTAATTGTTCCACTCGTTAGATGTGAGGACATTCATAAGTTTAGTTTAGGTTTAGTGCGAAAGGTTGTCTAAGTGATTTAGGCAGCCTTTATTTTTTGGTATTATATTGATTTATTAAATAAAAAGATATTTAGTAAAAAAATATTGTATGTTTACGCCACAAATATATCGCACCTTTCGTTACTAAACCAAAATTTAATCTAAACCAGATGAAGCAGCCCTCAAAGTTGCTTCATTTTTTTTGGGTTGGGGCAACGTTTTTTTAGTCTATCTGGCTTTTATTGTATTTTTTTTAAGGTCTCGATGGCATCTGTTATGGTCAAAATGAGTTTAAACTCAAAAGTAACAGCAGTATTGACTTGCTTCATTTCGGCGGTTTTGGAGTGCTGCTGCAAAAAAGCCAAGAAACGCCCAAAGAGTTCACTCTGATAAAATTTTTGGTTCGAGCCATCAACAAAATAGCCTTTCATTTTCTTGTTTTTAAGGATTAATTTCTCAAATCCCAACGTTTTGGCGAGCCATCTGAGCCTAATCACGTTGATGAGCGTCAGGACGGCAGCAGGCAAACGCCCAAATCGGTCTTCGAGCTGCAAGCAAAACGTTTGCAAGCGTTCTTCGGTGCCAATGTTGTCGAGTTCGAGGTAAAGATTGAGGCGTTCGTTGGTGTTTGAGACATATTTGTCGGGTATCAGGGCTTCAAAATCGGTTTCTATCAAGCAATCTTTAACAAAAACCCTGTCTCGCTGGTCGGCAAACAAATCTTTGTACTCGTCGTTTTCTTTGAGTTCCAAAAGGGCTTCGTCCAAAATTTTGTGATACATCTCGTAGCCTATCTCCGAAATAAAGCCCGATTGCTCGCCGCCCAACAGATTTCCTGCCCCTCTGATGTCCAAATCACGCATAGCAACCTGAAAACCACTGCCCAAATCCGAAAACTGCTCTATCGCCTGCAAACGTTTTCGGGCATCGGTAGAAAGAATAGAAAAAGGCGGCGTAACGAGATAACAAAAGGCTTTTTTATTGCTTCGCCCCACCCGACCACGCATCTGGTGAAGGTCTGACAAGCCAAAATTTTGAGCGTTGTTGATGATAATCGTATTGGCATTCGGAATATCCAAACCCGCCTCGATGATATTAGTCGAGACCAAAACATCAAACTCATAATTAATGAAGTCCAACAAGGTGTCTTCAAGTTTTTTGCCTTCCATCTGCCCATGAGCAATGCCAACACGGGCATTTGGGGCAATTTTTCTAATCATAGTGGCCACCTCTTCTATGTTTTTGACCAAGTTGTGGACATAAAACACTTGTCCGCTGCGGTCTATCTCAAACTCAATGGCATTGCGGAGCTGCTCTTCGTCCATCACCAAAAGTTCGGTCTGCACGGGCTGCCGATTTGGCGGTGGCGTATTGATAACGCTCATGTCTCTGGCTCCCATCAGCGAAAACTGCAACGTTCGGGGAATGGGCGTAGCCGTGAGGGTCAAAGTATCGACGGTGCTTCTTAGGGTTTTGAGTTGTTCTTTGACCCCGACACCAAATTTTTGTTCTTCGTCGATAATAAGCAAACCCAAATCCTTAAACTTCATTTGCTTGCCCACCAAACCATGTGTGCCGATGATAATATCTATTTTGCCTTGGGCAACTTGCTGCTGAATCTCTGCTTGTTGTTTGGCAGATTTGAAACGGTTGATGTAGGCTATGTTGCAGGGAAATCCGTCGAGGCGTTGGGTAAATGTTTTGTAATGTTGGAGTGCCAAGATGGTTGTTGGCACCAATATCGCCACTTGCTTCGAGTCTGCCACGGCTTTGAAAGCGGCTCTAACAGCGATCTCGGTTTTTCCAAAACCCACATCGCCACAAATCAATCTATCCATCGGTAGGCTGGTTTCCATGTCATTTTTGACGATTAGGGTACATTTGGCTTGGTCGGGCGTGTCTTCGTAGATAAAAGAGCTTTCGAGTTCGGTTTGCAGATAGGTATCGGGCGAAAACGCAAATCCTTTTTTTGTTTTGCGTTCGGCATAGAGTTTTATCAGGTCTATGGCAAGTTCTTTAACGTTTCGTTTGGTGTTGTTTTTAAGTTTTTCCCACACGCCGCTGCCCAGTTTGTGTACTTTTGGCAATGTGCCTTCTTTGCCCACATACTTGGCTACTTTGTGGAGCGAATTGATGGATACATAGAGCAAATCATCGTCTTTGTAGCGTATTCTTACGGCTTCTTGTTGCTTTCCGTTGTGATCTATCTTGGTCAATCCATCAAAAACGCCAATGCCATGGTCGATGTGCGTTACCAAATCGCCTTTTTTGAGGTCTCTAATTTCTTTTAGAAGTATATTTTGGCTTTTGAGTTTAAAGTTATTGAGTTTGTATTTGTGGTAGCGTTCAAAGATTTGATGGTCTGTAAAGCAGCTCATGTTCAGGTCTCGGTCTATAAATCCTTCGTGTAGCGAGGTGTAGATGGGCGAAAAATGGCTGCTTGCGTCCAATTCTTCCAGTATGGAGTAGAGGCGTTGGAGCTGCTGCTTGTTATCAGAAAACAACACGTTTTTGATGCCATTGGCTTGGTTGTTGTGCATCGTTTGGACTAATAAACTAAAATCTTTGCGAATTGGGGTTTGCACCGAAGCATTGCATTCAATCGTTTTGGCTTTTTGTAGCGTATAATGAAATCCAAACTCAACAATAGAATGGTTTAAAATATCGTTGAGAAACGAAGAAGCGGTTTCAAAAATCAATTCGGGTGCTTGCAACAATTCGGGTGCTACGCTTGGATTATGGTCCGTTTTGTGGGTTTTAGAATGCTTTTTTTCAGGTTCTCGCAGGGCATCAAAGGCATCGTTTGCCAGCACAAACCGCTGCTCTATCACGTCTTTGGTCAGGTGAATATCTGCTATCCAAACAATGGTTTGGCTGCCCATGTAGGTCAAAAAACTCGACATATTTTGCTTTAAAACCTCGTTTTTTAGGTTCGGAACAATAGAAAAATGGTCAATCTTGGCAATAGAAAACTGGCTATCAATATCAAATGTTCGGATACTATCGACCGTGTTGCCAAAAAGGTCTATGCGGTAGGGTTGCTTGTTGGCATACGAAAATATATCAACAATGCTGCCTCTGATAGAAAACTGCCCTGCTTCATACACAAAATCGACCCGTTCAAAGCTATAATCTATCAAAACCTCTAACACAAAATCAACATCGAGCGTCGCACCAACCTTAATCTCTATGCTGTTTTTTTCTATCAATGCCTTGACAACCACTTTTTCGGCG
>JAYWHZ010000180.1:0-3165 GCA_043777395.1 Bacteroidota bacterium | reverse complement strand
TTTGATTTGGTCGAAGGGTTTATTTTCCAATATATTTTGGCCTATAAAATAGAGCGTTTCTAAGGTTCGTAGGCTTGTTGTGCCGACGGCAACAATGGGCAACTGGTCTTTTTTTTGTTCAATCAATTGACTGATGGTTTTTTTTGTGATATAAATTTCTTCGGTGTGCATCTGGTGGTCGTCGGTGTTGGCGGCGGTTATGGGCTTAAAAGTTCCTGCCCCGACGTGTAGCGTGAGGTGGCTTTGTCTGATTTTTTTCTGTTTGAGCTGCTCCAAAACGGCATCGGTAAAGTGTAGTCCTGCCGTTGGTGCAGCGATAGCACCTTGGTGTTGGGCATAAACGGTTTGGTAGCGTTGGTCGTCGGTGGGGCTATTTTGGCGTTTCATATAGGGTGGAATGGGTATCTTGCCGAAGATTTGGAGCAGTTCGGCAAATGTTTTGGTGCTGTTCCAATCAAATTGGACTAAAAAACCCTCTTCTAAGGTTTGTTTTTTGGTGATTTGCAGCTCAAAGTCATCAATTTTGGTTTTTATTGTGTCATTTTTAAATCTTTTGGCATTTCCTATCAAGCATTTCCACATACACGACTGAGTTTGCTGCATAGCAGATGCCACTTCGGTGTGTGGGCTGTGGGGTTCTAAACAAAAAATCTCTATGTTGGCACCTGTTTCGTTTTTGAGCAATAGTCTGGCTTTGACGACTTTGGTGTCGTTGAAAAGCATTAGGGTTTTTGGTGGCAAGAGCGTTGGCAGGTCGTAAAAATGCTTGGTGCTGATGGTTTTATTTTGATAGACCAATAGTTTTGCATCGCTGCGTTGGTCGAGTGGAAACTGGGCAATTTTTTCGTTGGGCAGCGGGTAATCAAATTCGTTTATAAGCATCGTTGGTGTTCTGTTTGGGTGTTTTGGATTTGTTTTGGGGTGTCGTTTTTGCCCTGCAACACGATGACGAATTCGCCTTTGGGTATTTTTTTATTAAAATGTTCGATGGCTTCGGGTATCGTTCCGCTGAAGGTTTCTTCGTAGAGTTTGGTTAATTCTCTTGACACGGAGATTTTTCTTTCGGGTTCGAAATGGCTTTTAAAGTCTTCTAATGTTTTTAGGATTCGGTGTGGCGATTCGTAGAAGATGAGTGTTCGGGTTTCTGATTCTATAGCTTTGAGGTAGGTTTGTCTGCCTTTTTTTTGGGGAATGAAGCCTTCGAAGCAAAATTTTTCGCTTGGCAGCCCACTTTTGACCAATGCGGGTACGAAAGCCACCGCACCCACGAGGCACTCTACTTCGATGTTTGCGGCGAGGCATTGGCGAACGAGCAGAAAACCTGGGTCTGATATGGCTGGCGTGCCTGCGTCGGTTACTAATCCGATGTGTTTGGGAGAGTTTTTGAGTTCATCGACCCATTTTTGGACGGTTTGGTGTTCGTTATGTTGGTGATATGCTTGTAAATTTTGTTCTATCTGGTAGTGTTTGAGGAGTTGCCCAGTGGTTCGGGTGTCTTCGCAGAGCAGTATTTCTACTTCTTTGAGTGTTCGGAGCGCCCGCAGGGTGATGTCTTCGAGGTTTCCGATGGGTGTTGGTATGAGTGTGAGCTTGCCCATTTTGGCTAATTGAGGGTAATTATTTTTTTAGTTTTTGTTCGAGTTCTATTATTTTTGTTTTGAGCCTTTTGATGTCTTCGTCTTGTGTGGTGTTGGTTTTGTAGTTTTGGTTGTTTTCGGCTATTGCACCTTTTATTTTATTCATTATCCAGTCTTTGTCTTGTGGGTTGAGGTCGTTTTGTATTTTTCGGGTCAGCGTGTAGAGGAGCGTACCGAGACACATCAAGAAAGCCAGTATGAGTGTTGGCAGGTTGATGGTAAAATCGAATGTGGCGTTTTGGTCGAGGTCTATGTCGGGTTGTGGCAGGGTTTGCATGGCTGCGTTGTTGGTGTTTTCGGTTGGTTGCGGTTCGTTGGTGTTTTCGGCGATTGGTTGCGGGTTGTTGTTGTTTTCGGCGAGTGGTTGCGGGTTGTTGTCTTGGTTTTGGTTGGGAATATTGGGCATTGGGTCTTTGGTGTCGGTGTTGCTTGCCACGACAATGTTGTAAACCGAGGCTTCTATTTGTTTTTGGAAACGGTCAAAATCCTCGCCGTTCGTGTTTCGCCGCCTTGCACCAAACAAGTAGGTTTCTTTAAAATTTGCTTTGTCATAAAAAATATTTTTAGAGAGCAGCTCTACAACCGTATCTCTGGACCATTTTTTATTATAATTTTTTTTGAGGTCGTTGAGTTGGTTGCTTAGTTTGAGGGTTGCTTCTATCTGTTTGTTTTTTTGCAAGAAGGCTTGAATTTTGGCAGCATCGGGTGTTTTGCAGTTACACTCTTTGACAAACTGCTTGTAAATCGATTGGTCTTTCATGCTTTGAAGCGACATATCGACCAGCTTGCAGTTCAAATAATCTACGGCGGCGTTGTACCGATTTTGTTCTATGGGTATTTTTTGGGCAATGGCTGCTGGTGTCTGTGCATTAAAAATGACCATGGCAAAGAAAAAATAAAAAAGTTTCATAGGTTGGGTATGGGTTAAAATCAATTGATAATAGGCTAAATATCGTGCAGTTTTTGGTTTTTTATTACAACAACATGAATTGGTATGCTTGGGTTTGCTTTCTTTTTTTCTAAACGATTTGGAACACCGCATTAGAAGCCACCAACTCATTGACTTCGTCTATGACATCAAAAAACGTTTGGAGCTTGTGTGGATCTACCTTTTCAGCAATCATTTTATTAAAATGAATCACTTTTTGTTTGGCAACCTCACGTGCCACCTTACCGTCGTCGGTCAAATAAATAACGACCTTTCGGCGGTCGGCTGCGTCCAAGCGTTTGCGTACTATCCAGCCTTTTTCTTCCATGTTGTTGAGCATTCGGGTAATGCTCGATGCCTCCATGCCTATCTCGTCGGCTAAGTCGCTCACCTGAATGCCATCGTCTTTGATGTGTAGCAACACAAACAGCACCGATATATTGAGGTTGTATTTTTGGGCTTCCATGTTATACATTCGGGCAATGTTTTGCCAGGTTATCTTGGTGTCAAAATCGATGCTTCGTTTCTTTATTTTCTCGTCCATAGTCGTTATATTGATAAACAAAATTAAATTAATCTGCAAAAATAGTTAATTTTTAG
>JAYWHZ010000179.1:0-3190 GCA_043777395.1 Bacteroidota bacterium | reverse complement strand
TTGTTTCCCAACTTTTTTGATGCGGTTTTTTACCAAAACATCAGAGATAATCCATCTATAATAAAAAAAAAACAAATCTATTTGGGGCAAATTTCATTCAAAAATGACCTTATAGAGATAGAAAAATTGGTCTTAATGCTTGAAAAAGAAGGCTACGAATGTCGTTTTTCTACGCTTTTCGACAGGGGCAAAACCGATTTTGAGCAGCAACGAACCCTCAAAGTCCAGTATCACGCCTACCTCCAATACCTTGCCCAGAGCAGCTATTGCCTGGCGTTTACGCACATGAACGAGGGCTGGAATCGGATTGTACACGAGAGTATTTTGCTTGGAACGAGCGTTATTGGCTTTGAAAAAGGCGGTTTGGGTAATCTTTTGACCGAAAGTGGCTCTACTATCGTGGCTGATGCACAAGAAGCGTTTGATTATATTGTGGCAAACGAAGCGGTAAAACGCACACCAAACGACGTTTTTATTGAGAAATATGAAACCAAAAACGCAAGTTTTTTTCTCAATCCTATCCTCGATTTCATCGAACCCAAACACCAAAAAACATGATGACGCTGGAACTCAACACGATGCACACCGTTTTGAACGCCAACGAGCCGCTGGCACGATTGACGCTTGTGCAACTGACCAAAGATTTTGAGCAAGGCGGCGTTTTGTTTGTGTTTCCCGAAGGTCTGTTGGTCAATTTTCAAAATCTATTTGAGGAGGTTTATCAGTGTTTGGAGCTCTTGACCCGAAATATTGGCGGCAACAGTTTGATTATGAACCTGTTGTATCGGGTTGATATTTCGGAGCATTTGGTTAAGAAAGCGCTCAAAAATTCGCCCGAATATGCCAAGACCTTAGCCGATTTGATGGTGCGGCGTGAGGCTCAAAAAGTGATTATCAAAGCATTTTATGGGCAATCGAAACCCAGCGATAGCACAGAAAATCAGGGTAAATTGCCCTTAAAATAGTAAATATTGAGGTTTTCTGCCGTAAAATTGGGTTTTTTTGAATGGGTTTTGTCCATATTTTTTTCCAACACGATACAGTCGTAGTGTGCTTGAAGTGTGTCCAAATCAATGGCTTTAAAGTTATATTTTGTCTTAAAATCACGCATGTTTTTGTGTTCTTTGAGATAAAAAATAAAAGGCGGTTGGAAAGCCCTTGCCACCGAATAGAAAGTTTTGGCATCCGTTTTGATGATTTTTTGGCTTAGCGTTTGGTAGGCATACCATTCGTGGTGGTAGGTTTTGATTTGGAGGCAAAAAATGGGTATAAAAAGCAACTGAACGGCGATTAAAATTGGCAAATTGGGTTTAATTTTTAGGCTTTTGAACAGTGTATAGACGGGCAAAACCATCAGTATGCCGATAAATAAATTGTAGTACAAAAAGACCCTTGTATAGTGTCGCATCGAGTTGGCAACCATAAACACCGCAGGCATCAAAAGGGCAATAAGGCAGAGTATTAACCATTTTTTGTTGTTTTTTTGCATCAATAATGGTGAAATGAGAACCAAAATCAAGAATATAAAACTAAAATGAGGTATTTGAACCAATTCGGACAAGCATTTTTGGGTAAAAGGAATTAGATTGGCAATACTTTTGGCTCTACTCTGCTTGGTTGGTATCAAAACGGGGTTGTTGATGAGCGAATCGATGCCACTCACAAGCAAAACTGGCGTGTAGAGCATCAAAACAAGGGCAACGGTCATTAAATTATATACAATCTGTTGGCGAATATTTTTAAAATAAACCAGCAGGTAAAAGACATTCAACGAAACAAAAGGATACAAAAACGACGGCATTGTATAAAATCCCAAACTGCTTGATAGCACATAGATAACCCAAAAAAAACGCCTGTTGTCTTGGCTTGTTTTCATCAAAGCATAGAGCGAAAGGACAAAAAAAAGCATCAAAAAACTGTAGCCTCTTGCCAAAATACTGTAATAAATATTCAAAAAAAGCAAGGGATAAATGGCTAAAAATAGGTTTGCGAAGGTGTTGTTAAAAAAATTTTTTATGAAATGATAACACACAAACAAACTGCCAAAAGCGGCAAAGATACTGGGCAACCGAAGCAAAAAAAGGTCGCTAAACCATGGGATTTTGAGTGTAAAGTTGGTTAGTAGCGAATAAAAAATGTGGTTGTTGGTGCTTGGATAGTAGGCAATACTGCTCACGATGCCTCTGGTCGAAAAGTAGAGATGCGTCCAAGCTTCGTCGCAGTGAATGGGCAAAACAACCGCAAAATAGAACGCTAAAAACATGGGCATTGCTGCCAAAGCCAAAAAATAAAATCTATTGGTTTGTCTTATCTTGAATTTTAAAAGACCGATAGATAGAATTATTATTAATTTGATATTTTTAGAAATATATAAACTTTTTGTGCTTAAAATCAGAAATAAAACACCTAAAAAGACAAAAATATACTTAAACACATCAAATTTTTGGCTTGTGAATACTTTTTTTATTTGATTTTCATATTTATTTATTTTTAATATATTTAGCAATTCATTCACAAATCGTTCATATTTCCAATAAAAAGCACTCCAACAAACGAGCAAGAACATAAACCCCAAAACCAAAAAAACATATTTTATGATTTTAGAAAAGCGATTTTGGTTAAGCATTTTTGGGATTATCGGTTTGTTTTTTCTTCAAATTTTTCATAAGCCTTCACGATTTGCTTCACCAACCGATGCCTCACCACATCATCGACGGTCAGATACACGAAGCCAATTTCTTTGATGTCTTTTAGGACGTTGATGGTCTGTGCAAGTCCCGAACTTTGGTGTCGGGGCAGGTCTATCTGCGTCAAATCGCCGGTGATGATGTATTTTGCGGAGGGTCCCATGCGGGTCAAGAACATTTTTATTTGCATGGGCGTGGTGTTTTGTGCCTCGTCGAGTATCACAAACGATTTGTCGAGCGTTCGCCCTCTCATGAAGGCGAGCGGAGCGATTTCTATCGTTCCGTTTTGGATATATTCGCTCAGTTTGGCGGGCGGCAACATATCGCCCAAGGCATCGTAGAGCGGTCTCAGGTAAGGGTCTATTTTTTCTTTGAGGTCTCCGGGCAAGAATCCCAAGTTTTCGCCTGCCTCCACGGCGGGTCGGGTCAGAATTATTTTTTTGACTTCTTTTTGTTTCAATGCCCTGACGGCAAGGGCTACGGCGGTGTAGGTTTTGCCCGAG
>JAYWHZ010000178.1:0-3203 GCA_043777395.1 Bacteroidota bacterium | reverse complement strand
CGAAAACCGCTCGGGCGAAGGACTTTATCAAGTCTTTGCCGAAAATTTTCCCATCTCCGATGCCCGAAATAATTTTGTATTAGAATTTTTAGACTACTTCATCGACCCGCCTCGCTACACCATCGACGAATGTATTGAAAGGGGATTGACCTACAGCGTGCCGCTCAAAGCCAAACTCAGACTCTCTTGCAACGACACCGAACACGAGGACTTTGAAACCATGGTCCAAGACGTGTATCTGGGTACATTGCCCTACATGACACCCAAAGGAACGTTTGTAATCAACGGCGCCGAACGGGTCATCGTGTCTCAATTACACCGCTCACCAGGCGTGTTTTTTGGGCAAAGCACACACACCAACGGCTCAAAACTCTATTCGGCAAGGGTAATCCCATTCAAAGGACCTTGGATTGAATTTGCCACCGACGTAAACAACGTGATGTATGCCTACATCGATAGAAAAAAGAAATTTCCAGTAACAACCCTACTCCGTGCCATCGGCTTCGACTCCGACAAAGACATCTTGGGCATCTTTGACCTTGCAGAAGAGGTCAAAGTCAATAAATCGGCACTCCAAAAGGTAGAAGGCAGACGATTGGCTGCCCGTGTACTCAAAACATGGACCGAAGACTTTGTAGATGAAGACACAGGAGAAGTTACAACCATCAATAGAAATCAAATCTTGGTAGAAAGAGATACCGTATTGACCGAAAAGGAAATCGAAACCATCATCGACTCCAACGTCAAATCAATCATCTTGCACAAAGAAGATGCCTCGGCTATCGACTATACCATCATCTACAATACCTTACAAAAAGATACTTCAAACTCCGAAAAAGAAGCACTCGAACACATCTACCGACAACTTCGCAACGCCGAACCGCCCGACGAAGAATCGGCAAGACAAGTGTTAGAAAAACTCTTCTTCTCAGACAAACGCTACGACCTGGGCGAAGTCGGACGATACCGAATCAATAGAAAACTAACCATGGACATCAGCCCATTGTGTAGAGTATTGACCAAAGAAGACATCATCGAAATCGTGAAATACCTCATATCGCTCTGTAACTCCAAATCAGATGTCGATGACATAGATCACCTCTCAAACCGAAGAGTACGCACCGTAGGCGAGCAACTTTATGGGCAGTTTGGTGTCGGATTGGCTCGTATGTCCAGAACCATCAGAGAACGCATGAACATCAGAGACAACGAAGTCTTTACCCCAACAGACTTGATTAATGCCCGAACACTCTCGTCGGTCATCAACTCATTTTATGCCACCAACCAGCTCTCACAGTTTATGGACCAAACCAATCCATTAGCCGAAATCACACACAAACGCCGTGTATCCGCTTTGGGACCAGGCGGTTTGAGCCGTGAACGTGCCGGATTTGAGGTCAGAGACGTACACTACACACACTACGGTCGCTTGTGTACCATCGAAACACCCGAAGGTCCAAACATCGGTCTGATCTCGTCGCTCTGTGTACACGCAAAAGTAAACTCAATGGGATTTATCGAAACCCCCTACCGTGCCATCAAAAATGGTAAGGTAGATACCCAAAGACCAATCATCTATCTGAGTGCCGAAGACGAAGACTTTAAAGTCATTGCACAAGCAAACTCAGACCTAAAAAAAGACGGCTCTTTTGTTTCCAAAGAAGTAAAAGCCAGAAAACAAGGCGACTTTCCCGTTGTATCGCCCAATGAAGTTGAGTTTATGGACGTAGCACCCAACCAAATCGTGGGGATAGCGGCATCGCTCATACCATTTTTGGAACACGACGACGCCAACCGTGCCTTGATGGGTTCAAACATGCAACGCCAAGCCGTGCCATTGCTCCGACCCGAAGCCCCTGTAGTAGGTACCGGTCTCGAAGGCAGGATAGCAATCGACTCTCGAACGCTCGCTGTTGCCGAAGGCAAAGGCATTGTGGTTTATGCCGATGCCAAAGAAATTCACATCGAATACGAACGCACCGACGACCAACGACTGGTTAGCTTCGACAACGACGTTAAAATCTATAAATTAACCAAATTTAGAAAAACAAACCAAAGTACTACCGTCAATCTAAGACCACTGGTCAAGATAGGCGACAAAGTCGTCAAAGGCGATATTTTGTGCGATGGCTATGCCACCGAAAAAGGCGAACTGGCAATAGGTCGAAACCTCAAAGTGGCTTTCATGCCTTGGCAAGGCTACAATTTTGAAGATGCTATCGTGATAAACGAAAGAGTTGTGCGTGAAGACATGTTTACCTCTATCCACATCGACGAATACTCGCTCGAAGTCCGTGATACCAAACGGGGTGAAGAAGAACTGACCAACGACATTCCGAACGTGAGCGAAGACGCAACCAAAGATTTGGGCGAAGACGGCATTATCAGGGTTGGTTGCCACATTAAAGAAGGCGATATTCTCATTGGTAAAATAACACCCAAAGGCGAAAGCGACCCTTCACCAGAAGAAAAATTGCTCAGAGCCATCTTTGGCGACAAGGCAGGCGACGTTAAAGACGCTTCGCTCAAAGCACCGCCATCGCTCCGAGGTGTGGTCATTGACACCAAAGTCTTTGCAAGAGCCAAAAAAGACAAGCAATCTAAAGAAAAAGAAAAAGCCAAGATTGAAGCCATCGAAAAAGAATATGTAGAAAAAACCGTTAAACTCAAAGCCCAACTCGTAGATAAACTACTGGAGATATCGGGCGGCGACGGCAAAATGATTTCTCAAACAATCTACAATCAGCACCGAGAAGAGGTAATGCCAAAAGGTACCAAACTCACACGCAAGCTCCTCGAAGGAGTCAACTTCACCATCTTGAACCCAAATGGATGGGTGGCAGATAAGGAAAAAAGTTTGCTCGTGGCTCAATTGATGAACAACTACCTGCTCCGACACAACGAATATCTGGGAACAAGCAAACGCAAAAAATACTCTTTGAGCGTAGGCGACGAACTCCCTTCGGGCATCTTGCAGCTGGCAAAAATACACATTGCCATGAAACGCAAACTCAAAGTGGGCGATAAAATGGCAGGACGACACGGCAACAAAGGCATCGTGGCTCGCATTGTTAGGCAAGAAGACATGCCTTTTCTCGAAGATGGAACACCCGTAGATATTGTTTTGAACCCACTCGGTGTGCCTTCTCGTATGAACTTGGGGCAGATTTATGAGTCCATCTTAGGTTGGGCAGGCATTGAAC
>JAYWHZ010000177.1:0-3210 GCA_043777395.1 Bacteroidota bacterium | reverse complement strand
TTCAATATCTCTATTCAGCCAACAATTACATCAAATTTTTTGTTCAAAACCGCAACTATACCGTCCCCGACGGTCGTTTGGTGGGTACACGACCCGATAGCAGTTTTGCCAGCACCCGAAGCAGTTTTTTTGGCGTCGAACTCAAAAAGCAACGTTTCAATCGGGGACTTAACCCAACCAAAGGCTACAGCATTGAGGCAACCATTGGGGCTGGAAAACGGCAGATTTTGCTGCCTATCAGCGTTCCAAACGACCCATTTCCGACCACAAACAAGCAAAGTACGCAGGTGCAGGTCGAGATAGCGGCAAATCTGTATGTGCCGATGGGCAGGCGTTGGGTCAATGCTTTGGCGTTGCAGAGCAAAAATTTGTTTAACAAAACGATTTTTTACAATGAGCTTTATCGGTTTGGCGGTTTCAAGACCCTCAAAGGGTTTGATGAGCAGGCTTTGCGGGCATCGCAGGTAACGATTTTGAATTTTGAGGAGCGTTTTTTGTTGGAGCAAAATAGCTATCTTTTTGGTTTTTTCAATGTCGCTTTCTTAAAAAATGAAGCCCTAAAACCTGCCAAAACCGACATGCCTTTGGGCTTTGGGCTTGGTCTGACGTTTCAAACCAAGACGAGTATTGTGTCTATGGCTTATGCTTTGGGGCGGCAAAACGGCAATGGGTTTGAATTTCGGCAGTCGAAAATCCATTTTGGTGTTAAATATTATTTGTAAGCAACTTATTTTCTTAGATTACTTCGGCTACCACAAAAGTGCTTCCACCCACAAAGATAATATCGCCGTGTTGGTAGTTTTTTTGGGCTGCTTTCAGGGCATCTTCTACGGTTTTGTAGGCTTCGCCAATTAATTGATGAATATTTTTGGCTTCGTTGGCGAGTATCTGGCTGTCTAATGCTCGTGGTGTTTGGGCTTGACAAAAATAGTATTGGGCGTTTTTTGGCAGTAGTTTGAGTATTGTTTGGGCGGGTTTGTCGTTTACCATGCCAAAGACGATGTGTAGGTTTTTTGGTTTCATACTTTCGAGTTGCTCTATGACCATTTTTATGCCTGCCTCGTTGTGTCCGGTGTCGCAGATGGTGTGTGGGTTTTGTTGGAGTGTTTGCCATCGCCCCATGAGTCCTGTTTGTTGTTGCACGTTTTTTAGTCCTTTTTCGATGTGTTGGTCTTGGATTCCAAAGCCCATGTTGATGAGTTTTTCGGTGGCTGCAAGTATCGTTTGGACGTTTTTTTGTTGATAGTTGCCTTTGAGGTCTATTGAGAGTGCGTCGAAATATATTTTTTTATTTTTTAATACTTTAAAGGTTTGCACATGTACTCTTTCGCTTGCTCTTTTAGCCTCAAATATGGTGTCTGCAAATTTGATGAGGCTTCGTTTTTCGTTGGCTACATTGATAAATATTTCTTCGGTTTCGGGGTGTGTTTCGCCTACGATTGTGGGTACATTAAACTTGATGATGCCTGCTTTTTCGGTGGCGATTTCGGCGAGTGTGTTGCCCAATAGGTTTTGGTGGTCGTAGCTGATGTTGGTGATCACGGCGAGCAGCGGCGTGATGATGTTGGTTGAGTCTAACCTTCCGCCCAAGCCTGTTTCTATCACGGCGATGTCCACTTTTTGTTGTTCAAAATAATAAAAAGCCATTGCCGTTGTGATTTCAAAGAAAGAGGCATCTATCTGTTTGATGTCATTTTTTATTAATTCTACAAACTCTACAACTGTTTTTCGGTCTATCATTTGCCCATCGATTCTGATGCGTTCTCTAAAATCTATGAGGTGAGGCGAGGTGTAAAGCCCTGTTTTGTAGCCTGCTTGTTGCAAGATGCTTGCCAGCCCATGCGACACAGAGCCTTTGCCGTTGGTGCCTGCAATGTGTATGGTTCGGAGTTGATTTTGGGGTTGTTTCAAGACCTTACACAGGGCTTTTATGTTGGTCAAATCTTTTCGGTAGGCAGCAGCCCCAATGCGTTGATACATTGGCAGATGGGTGTAAAGATAATCGATTGTTTGGTTATAATCCATTGATAATAAGAATATTAAGGCATAAAAATTTATAAAAATCCGAGTTCCAATTGTGCTTCTTCGCTCATCAGTTCTTTGCTCCAAGGCGGGTCAAAGGTGAGTTCTACGACCACGTCGCTGATGCCTTCGATGCCTTTTATTTTGTCTTCGACCTCCGTGGGCAGCGTGCCGGCTACGGGGCAGGCGGGCGAGGTGAGCGTCATCAAGATTTCGACTTTGTAGTTGGGTTTGACCACCACGTCGTATATCAAGCCCAGTTCGTAGATATTGACGGGAATTTCGGGGTCGTAGCAGGTTTTTATCACGTCGATAACGATTTGCTTCATTTCAATAAAACTTTTTTCCATCTTGATTTTTTAATTTGCAATGCCAAATATTGGATTGATTGATAGGCACAAAAGTACGACAATTAGTTCTGTTTTTAAATTTTTATATCTGTCAATATGCTATCATTTTGAATTATATCTTTATGACCATCAAAGTTTAATTACTTTTGCTTTCCCATTTGAATAAAACCCAAACCACAACCCATTATGGACGACGACAAACCGCCTTTTTTTAAGACTTGGAACCAACTCTATGCTTCGGTTATTGGCTTTTTGGTAGTCATTATCTTGTTTTTTACTTTTCTAACCCTCTTTTTTAACCAATGATTTGGATTGATTGGCTTATTTTGGTGGCTACTTTGCTGTTTACGGTCGTTTATGGCATTTGGAAAACGAGAAATCTGAGTACTGCCGACGAATATTTTAGAGGCAACAATCAGCTCAATTGGGCTACGGTTGGCTTGTCGGTCATGGCTACGCAGGCAAGTGCCATTACTTTTCTATCCACTACAGGGCAAGCCTATCAAGACGGTATGCGTTTTGTGCAGTTTTATTTTGGTTTGCCTATTGCTATGGTTATTCTGTGTGTGGCGTTTGTGCCTTATTATTTCAAATTGAAGGTCTATACGGCTTATGAGTTTTTGGAGCAACGGTTTGACTTGAAAACGAGGCTGCTTGCGGCGGGGCTTTTTTTGGTTCAACGGGGTTTGGCTGCTGGCATTACTATCGTGGCACCATCTATCTTTTTATCGGCGATTTTTGGCTGGGATTTGGTGCTTACCAACGTCATCACGGGTGCTCTGGTGGTGCTTTATACCCTCACGGGCGGCTCTACTGCCGTTGCCATCACCCAAAAACA
>JAYWHZ010000176.1:0-11210 GCA_043777395.1 Bacteroidota bacterium | reverse complement strand
CTACTCAACGGTTATTCTGCCTTAGAAACCGCTGGAATTTTGATAGTTACAGCATTGATAACCAAATATTTAGCGGCTTGGATTACCCAACTCATTTTTAAATATACAGCCATAGAACGTAACCTTATTTTTGGGTTAAGTGCTTCGCATGCAGCAGCTACCTTAGCCATCATATTGGTGGGTTTCGACCTCAAAATCATCAACGAAGAAGTCCTAAACGGTACAATTTTACTCATCTTGGTAACTTGCCTTGTGAGCTCATTCGTTACCGAAAACGCAGGCAGACAATATGCCATTATCGAAAACAGCAAATCGCTCAATGCCAAAGATTTTCCCGAACGCCTGATGGTCAATATCTCTAATGCTGCCCAAATTGAAAACCTCATAGACCTATCCATTTCGCTCAAAGACAGCACCGACAACGAACCCATTTTTAGCCTCATGGTTGTGAACGACGACGACGAAGCCAAAGCCAAAATACTGAACCTCAACCGATTGCTTGAACGAGCTACCGAATATGCAGCCGCAAGCGACAACAGGCTCGAGGTCATATCGAGGGTAGATTTTAACGAGGCAAGCGGCATTAGCAGAGCCGTAAAAGACCTTGCCATCACACAAGTCTTGATGAGCTGGAGCGACAGCCACAACCCAACAGACCGCATTTTTGGCACTACCTTAGATGCTCTGGTCGACCAAACGGCACAGATGATCTGGGTCAATAAAATAAATTTTCCCATCAACACCATCAACAAACTGGTCGTTGCCGTCTCGCCAAATGCCGAAGCCGAAAGGGGTTTTGAACGCTGGATAAAAGCCATCAGAAACCTGAGCTTTCAAGCAGGCGAAAAAATGATTGTCTATGCCTCGCAAGCCACCATCGAAGGCATCGAAACACTCAACAAGACCCTCAAACCGACCTTCAAAGCCACTTTTATTGCCTTTGAAGATTGGAATAATTTTTTGATACACACCACTAAAACCACCAACACCAACGACCTCTTTGTTATCGTAACAGCCCGCCAACGGAGCATTTCTTTCGACGATAGGGTCGATAGCATCGCCAACAAAATTCTAAAACAATTTGTCCAAAATAGCTTCATCGTCATCTATCCCGAACAAAACCCAGTTCGCATCACTGCCGAGCAAAACATGCAACTCGATGCACTTGACGTTTCGCCCATCACAGAAAACATCAGGCGTATTGATAAAATCAGCCGTTGGCTCAAAGAATTTTTTAGGCGATAGGCAAGAGTTCATTCAAGCAGTTTATTTTTTCCATTTGAGGTTCAATATATTTCGAGCCACCCGATAGCCTTCGTTCAGTCCGTTGTCGTTGCTAAATCTATAGTTTGTGCCTGCGTAGAGACTTGCCAAAGCACACTCGGCGGCTGCTTCCGTGTAGGCGTTGTAGGTTCGGGGCGAGCCATCAAAATCTGTTCGGGCGGCGTGTGTTTTGTCTATAAATTTTGTGGTGTAGCCGTAGGTATCCGACAGAGCCATGGCTGCGGCGGCTGCCAAACAGGCGTTTTCGGACACATAGTCTGGCGTAGGTTGTGCTGGCAAAGCCGAAAGCCATGTTGGGTCTATTTTTTCTTGAATATAGGTTTGGGGTCTCAACACATTATACAAAAATTTGTTTTTCCAAGCGGCGAGCGTTGCGTCGTGCATGCCGATGCCTATTTTGGCAAACAATTCGCTTGCGTTGCCCAATTTTTCGTTTTTGTCTGCCATCAGGTTTCGGGCTATGGTGGCAAAATGCCCTGCCAAAGTCGGTGTTTGTGTAGGTTCATTAGCCCAATATTTGGCTGTGGTGAGTTGGACGCTGGTCAATGTTTTGCCTATGGCGTATGTTTCAAAAGCCTGTACATAAAACGGCGAGATGTTGTTTGCAGAGTAGGCTATTGGTGTTTGCGATGCGTTTATGTTGGCGTTTGCGGCGAGAAAGCTGCGTGTTTGCGTTCCCCAAAAGGGTTGTAAGGCACGGGTTTGGCTGTTTGAGGTTGGTTTCCAAAGCCCTTCGCCCAAGGGCGGCGTGTAGGTGTTGGGGTAATTGTTGCTCCAGGGTGTGGCTGCTCCGTCGGTGTTGAGCCAGACTACCAAAGCTTTGCCCATGGCATTGCCAAATAGTTTGGAGCGGTTGGCGGTGTTTTCGTCTTTGAGTTTGGTGTTTAGGTCGGCATTAATTTTATTTTTCAGGGAGTCGATTTTTAAAAAATGAATGGTTTGAGCGTTTTCAAACAGAGCCTTTGCCATTTGGGCGAGGCATTCGTTGGCGATGATTCCAAAGTGGTATGTGAGGTTGTAGTCGATCGAAGGCAGGTTGTTTAAGCCTTGGAGTTGTCCTTGCATGGATTGATTTTGGGGCATTCCGCTGGCAACAGATTCGTAGGCTGCTATGCCCATGTAGGCATAGGCACGGGTGGCCACGGGCAGGGTGTAGCCGTTGGTGGTTTGCGTTAATGTGTTGGTGAGGTCTATCCATTGGACGATGACCGATGCGTCAAAGTCGTTGGTTTTTGGGTTTGGTTTGGTGTTGTCTATTTTTATGCACTGGGTCAGTAGCAGGGTGTTGAGGCAGGCAAAAAGGGTTAAAGTCAGATATTTTTTTGTTAGATAGGGCATTGACTTGTGTTGTTTTGGTTTAGGCATTTGAAGTCTATGTTGTTGTAGTTTCCTGAGCTCATCAGGAGCAGATTGGTATTTTCGAGGGATTTGGATTGGAGATATTCTAACAATTTGCTGCTATCGGTAAATACTTTGAGGTCTTTTTTATTAAAATTATTGATGATGTCTTGCTCTGTGATGGGTTCTAAGCGTTTGTGTTTGACCACTTCGGGATTAAAATAAACGATGGCTTCGTCGGCGGCGTTCATTGTGTTGTGGTATTGCGGCAAAAACTGTTTGTCGAGGCTGCTAAACGTATGAAGTTCCATTGTGGCAATGAGTTTTCGGTCTGGATATTGTTTTTTGACGGCATCGGTGGTGGCTTTGAGTTTAGATGGTGCGTGTGCAAAATCTCTAAAACAGATGCTACTATCTGTCTCAAATAAGGTATCGAGCCGTTTGGCTGCACCCTTAAACTCGCCGATGGTGTCGTAAAATTGGGCATTGCTAATGCCTATTTCGTTGCAGATGAGTTTGGCACCGTTGAGGTTGGCGAGGTTGTGATCTCCAAAAATTTGAAGTCTAATCCATTCGTCGTTGTGGTTTTTGAGATAGCTGATGCCGTTTTCAATTTTATTAATGTGGGTCGTATAAGGAATATATTGGAGGTTTGGATTGGCTTTTTCTATGGTTTCGTGCAGCACATCGTCGCCCATAAAATAGATTAGCGGCGCTTGATTGGGCAAGGTATTTATAAAATTGACAAACTGTTGGGTGTAGTATTCAAACGTCGGAAACACGTTGATGTGATCCCAAGCAATGCCCGAAATAAGGGCTATATCGGCTTTGTATAGCAAAAATTTGGGTCTTGGGTCTATTGGCGAACTCGAATATTCGTCGCCTTCGAGGATAATTATCTTAGCATCTTTGGAGAGTTTTACCATCGTTTCAAAACCCTCTATGATAGACCCAACCATATAATCAAAGTTGATGCCATTGGCTTTTAGCACGTGCATGACCATAGATGTGATGGTTGTTTTGCCGTGGCTTCCTGCTATCACGACCCGTTTTTTGGTTTTCGATTGCTCAAAGATATATTCGGGAAAAGAATATATTTTAAGTCCAATCCGTTGGGCTTCAATGAGTTCGGGGTTATCTTTTCGGGCGTGCATGCCCACTATCACGGCATCTAAATTGGCGTTGATGTTTGCGGTGTTCCAACCCATCGAGGCGGGCAGAAGTTTATATTTTTCTAATCGACTTTTTGCGGGTTCAAAAATTTCGTCATCAGATGTGGTTATGTTCATGCCGTTGAGGTGTAGGGCAATAGTCAGATTGTGCATCACGGCGCCGCCGCAGGCAATGATGTGTATGGTCATTTGTAGGGTTCTGTTTTTTAATTTAACGCCAAAAATAAGCAAATAAATGGGTCGTCGTCGTATTTATTTCAATAAGGCTATTAATCCACAGACCCCATTTGTTTTACAAAAAAGACGCTGCCAATGTCTTGGAGCGTCTTTGATTGTGATTGTGGAAATCTATTTTTTTTAAAAATTAATCGTTCGAGCCAGTTTCAACGGGTTAAGGGTTTTTAGGTTGAGGCTAAAACTGATGTTTTGATAAAATTTTGAATTCACGTTTTCTGCTATAGCTTCCGAATAAATCAAAGGCACATAGATGACCAAAACATCTCTAAACAAGTTGATGCTCAGCCCTGCGTCGTATAAAAAAGTCGTTTTGTAAGTAAAACTGTTGCTTTGGCTGTCGTAGCTGCCTTTTGGATACAAACCGCCATCGGCAAACACCTGCACAGGATTTCGCTTTCCGGGCAAGGTCGTTGAGAGGTTCAGGGCGGCAAGCCATCGGTTGGTTCGGGCATAAGAGCCGCCAGCAAGTGCAGGCGTCAAAATCTTAAATCCACCATCTTGAACCTGCATTTGGTGTGCATAGAACCCTGTGGCACTGTTTTCATTTCTACCAAAATACAAGCCATCGAGCAGATAATCGTCCAAACCCGTGTAGCTGTTCATCCGAAAATCGGCATCTATCGGCGAGCGGTAGTTGTCTATTGGCGACTCATGCGTATTAAAAATCATGTAGCCTGCAAACACACGGGCATCGAGACCTTTGTTTTTCTTGTCGTAGCTCAGCCTGTATTTGCCCGTGATGCTCAGCCGTCCAAAACTGCCATCGGACGGGCTAACGTCTTGTCGGTTTTTGGGTTGATTGATGCCCACTTGCAAGTCAAACACCACACTTGCAGGGTTCAAAACCGTTTGTCGGTTGATGGTATAAGTGAGTTGCTGCGTAGAGGTTTTGACCGAAACGGGCGTGTATGCTCTGGTTGTGTTGTTGGTTTTGTAGTAATCCCAATTGATGTTTACAGACCTGACAAGGAGTGTTTTTTTAATGGGATTGTTGAGTTCTTTTTGAAACGTGAATTGAATTTCGGGTACAAACCGCTGGTAATTGAAGTTTTGGAGGCGTGGCACATCAAAAATAATGCTTTCTTTGTAGGTGTGCGTAAACTGGCTGATGGTTGCTCCGAGGCGTATCTGGCGTAGGTTTGAGGGTTTGTTTTCGAGCGTTTTGTGGTAAAAAATGCCCGCCGAGCCTGTCAGGTTTTTGGAGCCAAAGGCATACATTGGGGCTACAAACCATTCGACATCACGGGGAATAATCAGGTTGTTGTAGAGTGCCAAGCCGAGCATAAATTTATCGTATTTGTTAAAACCCAAGATGGGTGCATAGTAGATTTGTGTCGAACGGCTGTTTTCTATCCCTGCGGCAAATTTGAGTTTGAGGGGCAAACATTTTTTAAACAATCCTTGTATTTTTATGGTGTTGTTTTGTGCGTTGTATTCGTTGAGACCAGCCGTGTTTTCAATTTTCAATTTATAAATATTTTTGTTATTAAAAGCAATGGTTTTTTTGTCTTCAAAGCCTTGTACCCGTTGCCTATCGAGCTCAATGCCTTGCTTGTCGAGTGCCGAAACATAAAATCCGCCAGCTATCCCGCCTTTGTTTTCGAGCGTCAAATCGTATCCATTGGCAGTTGGTTTAACAGATTTTGCGGCATAGTCGAGTGGTTTGATTGAAGTAACCATATCCGAAAAAAACCACGTTAAATCTTCTTTTGAGCCAGCGTCGAAAACGTTTTTGATGTCTTTGGGTTGCGGGTGTTTAAACTGCCAGTCTCTGTAATATTGGTGCATGATGTCGTCAAATTTTTGTTGCCCAATGTATTTTGCCAAATATTTTAGGATAGAAGCCGTTTTTTTATACATCATCAAACCATAATTTGCCGACGTAAAATTATACGATTTAGTATCTACTGGCTGCGATTGTCCTCTTCGCTCCTGCAAAAAAATACCAATATCCTCCAAAGCAATGTCTTTGTCGAGGTCTATTTTTGGCTTAAAACCATTGATGTTCAATCCAAAATTTTGTGCGGTGCTGGGGTATCTCGCTTTCACGTATCTGTCTTCGTAGTAGGAGTTTACGCCTTCGTCCATCCACCCAAAAGTCCGTTCGTTGCTGCCCAAAATGCCATAAAACCAGTTGTGTCCCACTTCGTGGGCAATGATTAGGTCGAGGGTTTTGGCATCGTCGTTGCCCGCCGAAATAACGGTTATGGTTGGGTATTCCATGCCGCCCCCAGCACTCAACGCCCCATCAACGGCTTGGCAAATGTTGTAGGGATAGTCGCCTACCCAAAGCGAATAATAATAGACGGAGCTATCCAGAAAAATCTTCGATTTTTTCCATGTTTTCGAGTGAGCATCAATAAAATAATTAATCGTTTTGACCTCTCTGCCACTCTCGGGTAGTTTTATTTTACTGATTAAGACATTGAAACGCTTGTCGGCAAACCAAGCAAAATCATGAACTCGGTCTATTTTATAATTTAAGGTTTTGTATTCCAAATCTGAAACAGGAAAACTTTCGTCGGTCGTAAATGAGCTATCGGCAATTTTTTGCTCTGTTTTTTGAGCCAATCGGTTCAAAAAAGCCATTTCGTCGGCGTTTTGCAGGTCGCCCGTTGCCCCTACGACGTAGTTTTTTGGCACCGTAATGTTCACATCAAAACTTCCAAACTCCGAATAAAACTCGCCTTGGTCCAGATAGGGCATATAGTTCCAGCCATTGGCATCAAACACGGCGGGTTTTGGATACCATTGTGTGGCTTGATAGGCTTGCCCTGTGTGTCCCATTCGTGAAAAATCGGCAGGAAATTTGACTTTAAACGGCGTGCTGATGGTAATTTTTTGACCAGATAGCAGCGGTTTTTTGAGTTTTATTAAGCAAATATCTATCGAGTCTTTGATGAAGTTCCATTCTACTTTTTGTCCATCGACCTTAAAGTCGAGCGAGTCTATGTAGCCCAAATCGCTTTCGGGGGCATAATAAAACTTGGTGCTTTTGTTGTTGAGTTGTTGTTTGGCAAAAGCCGTTGTTTGGTTCTTGTAGGCGTTTGCCCAGAGGTGTATGTAGATTTGGTTGAGTGTCGAGGGCGAATTGTTGGTATAAACCATCGTTTGGTAGGCAGAGATGGTGTGGTCTTGGTCGTTGAGTTGGGCATCTATTTTGTAGTCCACTTGTTGTTGCCAGTAGGTTTGGGCAACAGACGTGTTGAGGCAAAGCATCACGAGAGCCATTGTGTGTAGAATGCGTTTTATTAGGTTTGGTGTGTTCATTTTTTTTATTTTGTTCATTAGATTTGCTGGTTCATTTTGATTGTTAATGGATTTTTTGGGTATTGATTCATTTTGGTTGGAAAACAACCTTGCAAAGTTCGTAAAAAATATTGTGTCTTAAAAAATATAAAGAAAACGCCACCAAATCGACACAAAAAACCCCGCAAAAATTCAAATTCTTGCGGGGTTTTGTTTGGTTAATGTTTTTATTTGCCTGCTATCAGTTTGAGTTTTGAGGCTATTGGCTTTGGTAGAGCATCTTTATGTACCACAATCGAGACGGTGTTCATCATCAGGTAAGCTTCCGATGCGTACCAGATGCCTTTTTGCCCTGCGTTTTCGCTCCACGAGTTTTTGGTCAAATAATATTTTTTCCCTATCTTGTCGTTGGCTGTCCCGACGAGGTGCATCAAGTGGTCGTCGGTGGTCGTCAGGTTGTCAAATCGTTGTTGGCGAAGTTCGGTCGTGATGGTTTTTTCAGTTTCGGGTTCCTTAAAACTTTTGTCGCTTGGCGTGTCGTTAATGAGTTCAATAGCGATGCCGTCTTTTCTCGAAAATCCCTTGTTCGACACATCAGCGTCCCAACACACGGTGTAACCTTTTTCCAAACTGCCGTTCACAATCTCCATCAATTCATTCAGTTGAACGTTATAAAACAAGCCATTAGAAAAATTGTCAGGCACCTCAACCGATACCTGCTCGTAGAACGGGTGATGCGTAAACGACGTGATGTTGACGTAATCGGAGCCTTTGATGCCCAAAAAATCACGAAACTGCAACGCCGTGTAGGTCTTGCCTTGGTGTTCAAACGTTTGGGGGATTTTGCCTAGATAAGCATCTAAAATTCCGTTGAAGGCTACGACCCATTTTTGGCTAATGCCTTGCTCTTTTTGCGTCAAAAGTCCATCTAAAAACCCTTTGAGCGTAGCAACCATTTCGGCGTGGTTGTGTGCCTTGTCGCCGTTTTGTTGCCCCGAATAAGCACTTTCGGGCATTGCTCCATACACATCAATGCTTCTAAACAAATCGTGAGCCATTGCCCCTTCATCAAACTGAGCCTTGCCTTGCCTCCGCACGTAGTTTTGTGCTTTTTCTACATAGATGTTGCGAACGATAAACATTTCCGAGAGGTCAATATTGCCTTTTCCCATACGCATCAACTCACTTTCGAGCAGCGAAGTGGAGGCAAAATTCCAACAAGTGCCTGTCTTACCCTGGTTTTTAATGTTGCTCGATGCAATGTTTTTGGTGCTTGTAAAGCCAAAGTTCGATACGTCTTGACCCAAAACACTGACCGTCGGCACATAAAATAAAAAACCGATGGCGATAAAATTTTTAAAATTTTTAAAATATTTAAGATTCATTTTTATTTCTTTAATGGATTTATGGTTTAGATTTAATCAATTTGACCACCGTTTGCTTGTCGCCACACTGCACATAGGCAAAATAAATTCCCGATGCCCGTGACGTTAGATCAAGCGTTGCGGTGGTTGATGGATTTAGATTGTTTGAAATGGTTTTGGTGTCAATGAGCCTCCCCATCACGTCTTTGACTTCGATGGAGATAGATGCCGATTTTTCATTTTTAATGTATAGATTGAAAAACCCTTCGCTGTTTGGATTCGGATAAACCTGCACCAAGTCGGTTTCAAAGTTGATGTTTCTGATGCCCAGCGGCGTTACGATGCGTACGTTGTCGAGGTAGAGATTGTTGCCATAGTTGTTTACACCAATAAACTTGATTTGCAAAAAACCACTTCCGCCCAAATAAGGCGATAGATTGAGCGTATCCGTTTTCCATTGTGTGGCTAAATTTGGTACAAATCGTCCTGTTTGACTTGGTGCGGTAGCCAATTGGGCAGCGTTTTTTCGGTAGTTTGTCGCAATGGTATCGTTGCAGCTGGTTATGAGGTCTATCAGCAAACTGTCTTGGGCTGTGGCATAAGGGGCATAGGCTCTGTCGAATAGCAACAAAGCAGCACCGAGACCAGCGGTGTTGATGGGCGGCGAAATCAATTCATCTCTTTGGAATGTTGGTGTCGAATAATCATAAAAATTCATGAAAACAGTAGAACGCACCGAGCCATCTTTTGTGGTTACGGCAGGTTTGGTATCCCAAGTGTATGTGCTATCTGGGTTTACGGTTGTATAAAAAACTTTTGATACCGTATCTACATTAAAATTATTTCGGTAGGGCATTGGTGAAGGTGCAATCAAAAATCTTGTTTTTAGGGTATCGTTGGTGCGGTTGAGGTCGCCTGCCATGGCTGTCCATATTTTTATGTCGTAGATGCCCGGAGTTGCAAACGGGCTTGGACCCGCAAATGCAAAACCTATGCTGTCGTTGGCAGGCACATTTGAGGCAACAACCCCCGAAACGGGCGTGCCGTTGTTTAACGAATAAAAAACTGGTATGTTGTTGGTTGCGTTGTTGCCTACGTTTTTGACCGATACCGAGATATTGGGTGTTAGCGGCAAACAGTTTATGTTTTGAAAAATCCCATTGGGCGAAACCAAACCTACTACGGCTACGTCTGTGGCTGTGGTGCATTTGTAGCCCTGAACCCTCAATGCAATACTTCTTCTACCCTTGTGGCTTCCACTGATAATAGGTCTGGCGGCAAAATAATATTCGGTTGTAGCATTAAAATTTCCTACGATTGTAAATGAATTGGTACTCGAAACGCCGATAGAGTCCATGTATCTGGCACCCAATTGGCTTATTTCGTAGGCTTCTGCTCCGAGCACAGGTGTCCAACTTAGCCTAATGGAGTCGGGGCATACTTTGGGAGCAGCCAAGCTGGTCAGTGGGCGACTTATCACGTTGTTTCGCAGCGATTGTGTGCTGGTGTTGCCTCTTGTTACTCTTATTTTAAATTTGCTGGCGGGTGTTGCGACGGGAAAAGCATAGAAAAAATCTTTTGCCTCTGGCGGTGCTGTGCCTATTAGAATCCAAGTTGAGCCTTCGTTGGTGGTGTAGTCTATGGTATATGGCTGCCCGTTGTTTCTCGAGTCCCATCTGATGTATTCGCCCTGAGCCACCAAAAAACCTTCGCCGCCCAATGGGTAAGTCAATTCAACTTCATCGCCAATAAATTCGTAGGAAATAAAATAGGTTTGAATGCCCTGCGGAATTCTTTTGCCCTTGATGGTGAGTGTGTAGCTGCCTGCTATGAGTGTGTCAATTACGATTTGTTCGCTGTTGTTGAGGCTGTCGGTGCTTCTTGTGGCTGGAGCATTGAGCGATGTTGCATTCGGGAATGGATTGAGAACCAATGGTCTGATGGTTTGGTTGTTTGGTGTGCTGGCTGTTAGGTTAAGGTCATTAACCAAAGCCCTTGTTGCGTTTGGAGCGGCTTGAGGGTCTGCCCAGTAGAGCATTATTTTCAATTGTTTTGCCGATGCAGGTACGTTGATGAGGTGTGTGTTTGTGCCATTTTGCCCTATCTCTCCTTGTATATACTGGGTTTGCTCTATGACTTTCAATGCACGATAAGCATTGATGCGTCCGTAGCCAAATTTATAATCAGGACCTCTGACGCCCAAGTCGTCGGCGGTGTTCATAGCAATACATTTCATGAGTGCCGAATTGGGTTCAATGCCTTTTAGGTCTTTAAATGCATGGTTGAGTACGGTTAGTGTGCCTGCTATGCCGGGACAAGCCATCGAGGTGCCGCTCGAATTGCCGTAGGTGTTGTTGGGTAATGTCGAATAGACGTTTACGCCTTTGGCTGATATTTCGGGTTTGAGCCTTCCGTCGGAGGTTGGTCCCCAGCTGCTGAATGTACTCATGGCATCGTTGTCGGTGATGGCTGCGACGGTCAAAACGTTTTTAGCAATTTTGGCACCGCCCGTTATCGTTCCCCAGCCGGCTCCAGCCCCGTAGTTGCAGTTGTTTCCTTGCGAGTT
>JAYWHZ010000175.1:0-3233 GCA_043777395.1 Bacteroidota bacterium | reverse complement strand
CGCCAATTTGCGTGCCGGGCGAACCCGCCGAGTTGCTAAAAACTTGAACCCGAATATCATTGCTCAAATTGACAGCCGTCTGGTCTGTATGAACAAACACGCCAGCCATATTACCCGTAAAATTGGGCGTAAAACGAATACCCATCTTAGCCCCTATGGGCAACGGATTATTTTGAAAATTATTGATGTTTCTGCCATTCCATTGGTCGTATCGGAGTATGGCTCTGTTGTGTGTGTGGTATTGGCTTGCGGCTCTGCTCACTGCCTTGAAGGCATCTACCTTGCCATAACCCCAGTCTATGCTTGGTGTGCTGGGATAAGCCAACGCACCCGTAAACTCATCGGTTAATGTATTTTGCAAAAGATATGTTTTGAGTTGCGAAGCCGTCAGGTTTGGATTGACTTGGAGCATCAGTGCCAATACACCTGCTACCACTGGTGCGGCAAAACTCGTGCCGTGTGGTCGATAGTGTTTGTTGGTTTGTACCATAGCAGCCGTCGAGATGCTTGCTTGCCGACTTAGCGAGGCAAACACCAGTTCGCCTGCGGCAGTAATGTCGGGTTTGTTGATGCCATCACGCCTTGGACCTCTGCTGCTTCGGAAGGCGATAGAATCGGAGAGTTCGGGAAAACCAAACGTGATGAGGTTGTTGTTGGCATCTCTCAGTTTGTTTTTGAGGGCATACATACCCACCGCAATGGCGTGTGTAGCTGTTGCAGGGCTTGCGATGGTGTAGTTGCCATCGCCACCGACAGGCGAGCTGCCGATGCCGTAGGTCAGGTAAGCCCAAGCATGAAAACCAACATTTGCCGTGCCGCCAGCGGCAGGGTTGTAGAGCATCAAAGTCCAGTTGCCATCTTTTACTTTGGGCAAGATGGCGGGCAGGCTATCGGTAAACGCCACGTCGATGTAGCGAACGTGGTTGGGTTGGATTCTGTTTTCGACAATGATTTTGCCTTCCGAGCCTTCGGGATAGAATATGGTTTGGTTTAATGGAATATTGAATATTTGTCCTGTTGGGCTGGTGAGTTTTGCGGTGATGTCGTTGCTGTTGTCAAACCAAACTGTATAGCCTACGGCGTTGGTGTCGGTTCGTGGTGTGTAGGGATTTATTTTTATTAAAAAAGACGTTGAGTCGTTGTTATTGACTGTGCCTTGTTTGTGGCAGATTATTTGTCGGGAGTTGCCGGCGGCAACGGCTACTACCCGACCGATGGCTGAGCCATTGTTTACGAAGTTATTGACGGCAGAGTCGAGTACGGCCGTGCCGTCGTGTCCGCCATATTGCCCACCCAAACTCAAATTGAGTACCACGGGTCTGTTGAGTTGCAACGCTTTTTGTTTGATGTAGGCAATGCCGTCTATGATTTGAGCGTCTTCGTAGTTATTTTTAACGATGATCAGGTCGGCTTCGGGTGCTGCCCCTTGCACTTTTAGCCCGATGTGGTTTCCGCCGTTGCTTGCTGCCATGCTTGCTACGCCTGTGCCGTGATAGTAGGTGTCGATGTGCCTGACAAAGTTGATGGGCGAGCCGTCTATCTCGTTGTTGAGTTGGGTTTGGGTGTATTCTACGCCGTAGTCAGCCCAATTGTAAAGTGGGTTGAGGTCTTTTGGCGTGGTTTCGCTGCCTATTTTGGTGAGTGTTTGGTCCCAGATGGCTACTACTCGGCTTTTTGTGGTGTCGTTGAGTTTTCTAAAATCTTTGTTTCTAAAATCGAGTCCCGAATCTATGATACCGATTAGAACACCTTGCCCTTTGTAGTTTGTGTTGTTGATGATGCCATTGTGTACGAGGTCTATGCCTGCATAGCCGTTTGCTTCGTCGTCGAGTGGTTGGAGGGTTCGGGTTCGGGATACAAAATCGATGCTTTCCATTTGGGCGGCGAGTAGTATCTGCGTCGGTGTTAGGCGAGCCGTGGCGATGCCGCTTTGTATGGCAGCAAAAGGCAGGTTTGATTGCCTCAATGCTTTTTCGTTGTGGTGAAAAACAATGACTTGGTAGATGGGTTCTTGTTGTTTGTTGTAGCCGATGGGTTTGAGATAGGGTACTGAGATACCGGCGGTTTGGGTTGTATTTTTGGGCAATATGGTTTGGACAAAAGCGTCTAATTTGACGAGTTGCTGTTTGTTGAGTGGTTGTTGTTGTGCAACTAACATTTGCCCTATGAGCATTAGGAGTGTGGAGATAGATAGTATTTTTTTCATGTTTTTATGTTTTGTGTTTCAACACTTTTTTTCAGTAAAACGTTATTTAATTTTATTTGTCAAAATTACTAAAAATATCGATACAAAATGATTGCTTTTTTTATTTATTCTTACAAGTTGAAGTTTGGTTGGCAAATCGTTTTAGTTTACCATTTTCGGGTTCCGAGTATGGTCGTTGTCGAGTAGAGAAAAATCCCGACGAGCGTCGTAAAATAGACCACATCTCGGCTGTCTATCACGCCTTTGCTCAGGGATAGGTAGTGTGTGTTGATGCTCAGGTAGGAGACGATTTGGTTGGCGATGCCCGAAAAATCGAGCAGTTGGGCAATGCTTTCAAAAGCCAGATAGAAGACAAAACACAGGGCAATAGCCACTACAAAAGCCACGATTTGGTTGTCGGTCGTAGCCGAAGCCAGCAAACCCATGGCAACGAAGCTGCTTGCGAGGAGCATCAAGCCGATGTATGAACCTACGATTGAGCCTGTGTCGATGTTGCCCACGGGGTCGGCGAGGTAGTAGATGGTTGCTACATAGAGCAGTGTGGGAAGCAGGGCAAGGGCGACGAGCAAGACATTGGCTAAAAATTTTGCCCACACGATTTGGAAGTCTGTAAAGGGTTTTGTAAATAGGAGTTCGGCGGTGCCTGTTTTTTGTTCTTCGGCAAAGGTACGCATGGTCATGGCGGGTATCAGGAACATAAACACCCAAGGTGCCACGGCAAAGAGCGGGTCGATGTTGGCGTATCCAAATTCGAGTATGTTGTTGGGCATGAGCCACACAAAGAGGCTGGTTGCCAGCAGAAACACCCCGATGACGAGGTAGGCGGTGGTTGAGCTTAAAAACAGGTTGATTTCTTTATTTAGTAGGCTAATCATGGCTCAATAGATGCGGTTTGGTTAATGAAATTCGTCGCCTTTTTCTCGGCGTATGTTGTTGATGAATGTTTTCATTTGGGGTTCGTCTTTGCGTTTGCAGATGAGCAGCACGTTGTTGTGGTCGGCAATAATAAAGCCGTCTAACCCTTGAA
>JAYWHZ010000174.1:0-3241 GCA_043777395.1 Bacteroidota bacterium | reverse complement strand
AATTTTTGTTGTGTTGAAATCAGTGTGTTGAAAAAAAACAACCCTAACTTTATGAAACTCCGAAAATTGTGTGTGAAACGGGGAAAAGACCAATTTTATTAACCTAAAAAAACCAATTTATCTTTTGAGCAAGCCTTTGAGCGACACCTCGAGTTCCGAATTGGCTTTGACCTGCATTTTTTCTTGCAGATAGATGATCCGCTCGGCTTGCCGCCTTGCCCCAAGGCTGCCATTGGTCCAGCGTCGGTTGGCATCGCTATCTACCACAATCCGAAAACTATACGTGTTTGGCTGCAAATATGGCACGCCGATAGCCCGTTGAGAAAAGTCCGTAAAACGACCGACGACCTGATTTTGAGCGTCTAAGACTTCCAAAATATAGGCTCCGTTTCTAAAATTTTCGGTATCAACAAAATTTATTTCGCCATAATCTTCTGCCCTCAGCGTGAGAAAAACGAGTGTGTCAGCCTTGCTTTTGAGTCCAAAAACATCGGTGAGCAAGCCACTGGGCAGCACCATTTTGTGGCTTCGTTTGGCTTTTAATGGGATTTGAATGTATAGAAAATGACCTTCAAAACGCACTTTTTTTGGTAAATCAATCAAGACACTATCGAGCCTGACGACCAGTTGGCTCAACAAATCGATATTAATCTGCTTGATTGGTCGCTGATAAGCAATTCTCAACGTCGTTTTGGTATCGAGGCAAAGGGCTGGCTCGGGCAAACGCAGTAGGTTTTTGGGCAAAGCATCGGTTTTTTTTTTATTGCCAACGGACACTTTTTGACTAAAACCCTGCACGGGCAAACGGACGTTGAAACGCAAGCTATCTGTGGAAAAATCGTTGTGAAAGACAAAAAAAGTGTCTCGAAAATAATTTTTTTCTAATGCCAATGCGTTCAAACCATCAAGCAAAAGTGTGTCTAAATATTGATTGAAGACCAACCTGATTTTGCCCATTTCAAGCGTTTTGGCTTCTTTCAATTGTATTTTTTGATTTGAAATATCTTTAAATCCATACAACATAATATTTTTGCCAACTGCCTGCGGTTCAATGGTTTTTTGGTCATAAAAAGCCAATTCTTCTGAATTATCGTACAAAAAATCATTGTTCTTGTCCTTAAACGCCAGCATTTGGTATGCTGCAAAACGAAGATTGGGCAACTCAAAAGCACCTGTTTTTTCGTCAGAAACGGTAAAATAATCGGGTTTTTGTTTAAAATAAACGCTATCGTCTGGGCTTTCATACAAGGCGACAAGCATTTTGGCGGGTTTTTGGGTAAAAGCATCAACGGTTTGACCCAAAACGACCAGAGAATCCAAGATATTGCCTGTGCTAAACACATAATTGAAGTTTGGAAAGGCATTGTTTTCGGTGATATCTACGATGTTGTTGCCAAAATTGATGCTATAAGTTGTCTTGGGTTTCAAATTGCCCTTCAGATAAATGGTTATGACCTTGTTGTCGAACGAAAAAGTGGGTTTTTCGTCCATTTCGGGCATGATGCTGATGTTTTGAATGTTTTTTAGTTCAACCCGTTCATCAAACAGCAAGCGAATGCGTTTTGAGGCAAACGCCGTCGATTTATTTTGGGGCATAGCAGCCAGCAATTTGGGTGCTTGGGTGTCGTTGTCGCCGCCCGTCGGTGCCACAATATTGGCACAAGCCTGAAACAAAAGCACTAAAAAAGGCAAACTATTATGGATTATTTTTTTTTTCATCGACTTGGGAAGGTGTAATCGTACAAAAATATGAAAAATCATTAAAAAAAATATTTATTAACTATTAATGTTACATTTGCGGTACTTTTGGTGTTATACAATAAAAAGTTTGTACAGTTTTTGCCAAACCAGATTTTTAAAATCACTAAAATTTACCATTATGAACAAAAAACTACCCATCAGCATTGCCTTCGTTGTGCTTTCATTTTTTAGCTTGCAGCCAACCATCTGCGTCGGTCAAGAATTCGACAAATTTGTCTTCGGTCTCAAAGTTGCACCCAACATCGGCTGGTTCAAACCCCAATCGGTTGCCATCGATGCCGACGGCGTAAAAGTTGGACTTGGCTATGGACTTGGTGCAGACTACTATTTTGCTAAAAACTATGCCATTAGTGTCGATGCTATGATTAGCAGCTCGGGCGGAAAGCTTCTGCTCGACTCCAACACGTATCGAAACAGCATCACAGGTGCAACCGAACTCAAAAATAACATACGCTATGCCTACGCCAACAACTACCTCGAAATTCCTATTTCGCTCAAACTCCGAACCAACGAAATTGGCTACTTGACCTACTTTGGAACGTTTGGTGTACAGCCCAGTTTTCTCATCGGAAGCAAAGCAAAAGCAAGCGGCGTACCTTTTCCGACAGACGAAAAAATATTTGTTAATAAAAGTGAATATAACAACCGTGATGGTGGTTTTTATAAAGATAACATCAACCTGACTCGCCTTTCGTTGGTCATCTCGTTGGGTGCGGAATATTCGCTGGGCGGAAAAGCATCTTTATTTACGGCACTCAAATGGGACAATGGTTTCTCTGATGTGATGAGCGACAAAAACCTCACCAACCGCACCGCCTATGTGGCTTTGCAACTCGGTATCTTGTTCTAAATTGTTTCATTGAATTAGAAAATAAGTATCAGATATTAAAAATTTTAAGCCCAAATGCTGAGTATTTTGCTTGGTATCTGGGTTTTTTGTTGTTTATATTTCAATGGATTTGTTATGTTGAGTGCATTTTGGGACACAAAAAACGCTACGAAGGTTGATTTTCGTAGCGTTTTGTAGCAAATGAAAGATGGTTTATGCGTCTTGCTTTTCGGCAATGGCAATTTTATCAGCGGCGGCTTTATCGGCAGCAACTTTGTCGGCATCTTCTTTTTCACGTTCGTTTTTGCGTTCGTCCATCGCTTCTTCTATGGCTTTGCCAATGACCGCCATGATGAGGGTGATTGATTTTGTTGCATCGTCGTTTGAAGGAATAGGAAAATCGATAGATGTTGGGTCGGAGTTGGTATCTACCATGCCAAAAGTCGGTATATTGAGTTTTTTGGCTTCTTTGACGGCGATGTGTTCCTTCTTGATGTCTATGATAAACAACGCAGCAGGCAAACGGTTTACGTCTTGGATACCACCCAAAACTCTGTCCAATTTTTCTTTTTCACGCAGTCGCATTAGTTTTTCACGTTTTGCGAGTGTGTTCAAAGTGCCATCTGTCTCCATTTTTTCTATGGTAGTCAT
>JAYWHZ010000173.1:0-3247 GCA_043777395.1 Bacteroidota bacterium | reverse complement strand
TTGAGCAGGTTGCCTATCTCGTTGTTGCCGTGCATGAGCGTAACGAGTGTTTTGGGATTTTGGCTTAGTAGTAGTTCTAAATCGTTGAGGTCGATATGCCCGTTGGGCAAAAGTTTTACAAATTGGAGGGTTATTTTGCCTTGTTTTTCGAGGTGTTCGAGGGTATGCAACACGGCGTGATGCTCCAAAGTAGAGGAGACGACGTGCGTGAGTTGGTAGTCTCTGATGGTTGCTCTGATGGCGGTGTTGTCGGCTTCGGTGCCGCCCGAGGTGAAGTAGATTTCTGAGGGTTGGCAGCCGATGAGGGCGGCTATTTTGCGCCGGCTTTCGTCCAACACGGCTTTGGCTTTGTTGCCGTGTTGATGTACAGACGATGGGTTGCCATAGACTTCACGCATGACCCGACACATTTCTTCGATGACTTGTTCGTTGAGTGGCGTTGTGGCGGCATTGTCGAGGTAAACTTGCATAGTGCGGATTTTATTAATTTAACCTAATAAGGGCAAAAGTAAGATATTTTAAGATGGTTTCAAAATTATTAAGGTTAAAACTCATATTTTAGAATACATCTTCGTCGGTGTTGTCTTTTGAGAAATCGAACATTGAGCTCATCAAATCTTTGAATACGGTTTGGGTTTCGACTTGGTTTTTGCTTATCAATGAATGTTCTGCCAATCCGTTTAACACAAATTCCATTAAGAATATTCGTTCGTTTGGCTTCATCATTTTGGGTTGGTATCGGGTTACAATTTCTTCCAAGCCTGTTACCATCTGGAGTTCGGAGTTGAATTCGCCTTGCGAGGCATCGTTCATGAGGTCTATCTGGTTGTTGTCGGCAAACCAATCTAAGACCAATTGATAGGGGTTTGGTACTTGGGCTGCGGGTGCGGTTTCGGTTTTACTTTTGGTTTTGCTTTGTTTTTTTATTTTTTCGGGGTTTGGAAAATAGACTCCAAACAGCGTTTTGATGGCTTTTTTAAATAAGCTTCGAGCCACCAACGTGGAGCCTTCTTGTTCGCCTTCGTAAACGAGTTCTATCTTGCCGGTGATGGCGGGCAATATTCCAAAAAAGTCTGATACCCTTACGCTGCCCGTTTGTTCGTTGTTGATGAGCATGCGGCGTTGGGCGGTAGATAGCAGGTTTTCGTAGGCTGAGGTGGTTAGTCGTGCCGAAACGCCACTTTTTTTATCAATAAACTCACTGTTTCTTGCCTCAAAGGCAATTTGTTCTATCAGGTCTTTTGCCAGTTCGGGTACCTCAATGCTGTTTTTGATGTCTTGGTGTAGCCTTGCTTCTTGTTGGGTGATGGCTTTTGATATTTGGGTGGTTTTTGGGTAATGGGTTAGTATCTGGCTTTCTATGCGGTCTTTGAGCGGCGTAACGATAGAGCCTCGATTGGTATAGTCTTCGGGATTTGCTGTAAATACAAACTGAATATCGAGCGGCAACCGCAGTTTGAAACCTCTGATTTGAATATCGCCTTCTTGCAAAATATTAAACAAAGCGACCTGTATGCGTGGCTGCAAATCGGGCAGTTCGTTGATGACAAATATGCATCGGTGGGAGCGTGGTATCAACCCAAAGTGAATGACCCTTTCGTCGCTGTAAGGTAGGCGAAGGTTTGCGGCTTTGATGGGGTCCGAATCACCGATGAGGTCGGCGACGGTTACGTCTGGTGTGGCGAGTTTTTCGGTGTATCGGTCGTTTCTGTGGAGCCATGTGATGGGTGTTTGGTCTCCTTTTTCTTTTATGAGGTCTATGGCAAACCGAGATAGTGGTTGCATGGGGTCGTCGTTTATTTCGCTGCCTTCGACTACGGGTACGTATTCGTCTAAGAGGTTGAGCATGAGGCGAGCTATTCGGGTTTTGGCTTGTCCTCGCAGCCCGAGCATCAAGATGTTGTGTCGGGACAAGATGGCACGTTCCAAGTCGGGCAAGACCGTGTCGTCAAATCCAAAGATGCCCTCGAAGGTGCGTTGTTTGTTTTTGAGTCTTTCGATGAGGTTGGTTCTCATTTCGTCTTTGATGGTTTTTGAGTTGTAGCCCGATTGTTTGAGTTCGCCGAGGGTTTTGATGGCTGTCATTGGGTTTATTGTTGTATTTAGCATATTTTTAAGTTATTTTTGTGGTCGAGATATGGTGATTTGAATTAATTTAACTTTGAACAAAGTTAGGGTATTTTTGTTCAAAAAAATCTTTAATCCATGTTTTTCCTTTTTGTTTGGTGTATTGATTTTTGTCAGATGAGTTTGAGTATATTGAGCAGTGTTTCGGCTTTGTTGGCGGTTTCTTCCCATTCCATTTCGGCGTTTGATGCCGATGTGATGCCTGCCCCCACGTAGATAAGTGCTTCGTTTTTGAGGAGTTGCATCGTGCGGAGGTTTACAAACAGCTTGGTGGCTTGATCGACGTTGAGTAGTCCCCAAAAACCCGTATAATATTGGCGTTGGTGGCGTTCGTTGTGTTGTATAAAATCGAAGGCATCTTGTTTGGGCAATCCACACACGGCAGGCGTGGGATGCAGCGCCGAGAGTATGTTGGAGAGTTGAAAATGTTGTTGGTTGATGGCGGTTCTAAAATTGGTTTTGAGGTGATATAGATTGCCTGCTTGTGTGGTGTAAGGACCTTGCTGCTCAACGTTTTCAAAGCCCGATTGTTTCAATTGCTCTACTATATATTGGCTCACAAGCCGCTGCTCTTCGGTTTCTTTGGCTCCCCAAATGGGTTGAAAAACGGTGTTTTTTTTAATCGTTCCCGCCAGCGACATGGTTTCCAATTGGTTGTTGGCTATCGAAATCAATGTTTCGGGGCTTGCCCCTATCCACGTGCCAATGTTGGGCAGCGACACCAAGCTGACAAACGCCGAAGGATAGGCATTGCAAAGCAGTTTGAACAGCCCGACGGCACCAAAACGAAACGGCAAAACAGCTTTCAAAACCCTTGATACCACAATCTTGGACAGATTTTTTGAATTGATTTCTTGGATAGACCGCCTAACCAAATCCACAAACTCTGCGTGTGAATGCTCGTGGTGTTTTTGTTCATTATAAAACCATTTTTCCTTCATAAAACGCTGCCTGCCTGCAAATCGTTTCATAAAATCTGCATCGACTTCTACGCTATTGCCCTTAAATTTGATATTGGGTTGCAGCAAAATGGTTTTTTGCTCGTAGCCTTGCACGTCAAACGGCGCAAGCAGAAAACCTGAGGCAGTGTTCATTTCGGAAGCATATTTTATGAGCCGAC
>JAYWHZ010000172.1:0-3259 GCA_043777395.1 Bacteroidota bacterium | reverse complement strand
GTTGATTTTTGGTCTTTGGTGCCGTTGAGTGTAGAGAGCAGATAGAGGCGTGTTTGTTGTTCTCTTTGGAGAGCTTGCTCTGTTTGAAATGCTTGTTTTTGGATAATTTCTTCTATTATCATCTGGTTTTTGTAGCCGATAGCCAATATAAAAAAGAAAAATTCAAATAAAAAACCTATTTGCACCCATATCAGGCTGTCAATCAACATTTTATCTACACCTTCTATCTGTTTTATGGTTGCTATCAAGCCAAAAAAAATCACAAATCCATTGCCATAAAAAATACAAGAAGAGATTTTTGTCCAGTTTTTCCAACAAACTTGCATCATCAACACGCCAGCAGTGAGCAAAATCATACGGGTTGCAAAACGAATAGACTGAATAGAAATGCCAATATTAAACACATCGACGCTCCACAAAAACACCAAATGCACCGCTATAAGCCCAATAGAAAACGAAAACAAACGGTCTAAAAAAGGAATATTTTGTCTGGTACTCAAAAACTGACGAAGGAAAATAAAATAAGCGATATGCCCACCCAACTGCAAAAAATCTGACAACACATCAGCCTCAATGCCCAGCAGCGGCTCAACACCATCTCTGATAAACTGGGCATAATCTATCCGATAAAACACATAAACCAGCATGACAAACACATAAATGCCATACCACAGCAATTCGACCCTATGGCTTCGCACATAAAACGAAAGCACATAAAGAAAATTAATCAAGCCAGCACCAAAAAAAATGCCGTTAAATATATCTGAAAAGGTATTCACTTTGCTCCTTATCTAAAAGTTAATACCAACACAAAGATAACTTTAAATCGTTTGAGGATATTAAATTAATATATCTAATTATGAGAACACTTTAAAACCTCAAATGTTTGACCGTCAAGCCGTTGTTGATTAATTGTTGGAGCGATTTCACGCCTATTTCCAAGTGTTTCTGCACATAATCTTTCGTTACGCCGTCGTCGCTTTTAGAGGTTTTTACGCCTTCGGGTATCATCGGTTGGTCTGAAACCAGCAGCAAAGCACCCGTCGGAATGTGGTTGTAAAAACCGCAGATAAAAATCGTTGCCGTCTCCATATCGATGCCCATGGCACGGCTATCTCTCAAATATTTTTTAAACAACTTGTCGTGTTCCCAAACCCTGCGATTGGTCGTATAGACGGTTCCCGTCCAATAGTCAAAGCCCTCGTCTCTGATGGTCGTCGAGATGGCTTTTTGAAGAGCAAACGAAGGCAACGCCGGGATTTCTTTGGGAAAATAATCGTCGGAGGTTCCTTCGCCCCTAATAGCAGAGATAGGCAAAATGAAATCGCCTATCTTGTTTTTTTTCTTCAAGCCGCCACATTTACCCAAAAACAACGCCGCTTCTGGCTTCACCGCCGAGAGCAAATCCATCGTCGTGGCTGCCATCGGGCTGCCCATACCAAAGTTGATGAGCGTAATGCCGTTTGCCGAAACGCTCTGCATCGGTTTGTCCAAACCCATAATGGGGGCTTTGTGCTGCTCCGAAAACATCTCCAAATATTTGGAAAAATTGGTTAATAAAATATATTTGGTGAACTCGCCAAGCGTTCTGCCCGTGTAGCGTGGAAGCCAATTGTTTACGATTTCTTCTTTGGTTTTCATCTGTTAAGGGTTAATTTAAAAAAAGTTGGGTAAATGATTTTGACATCAAACGGCAAACGAACTGCCACAGCCGCAAGTCTGCGTAGCATTGGGGTTTGAAAACGTAAAGCCTCGGTTGTTTAGACCATTTTCGAAAGTCAATTCGGTACCCATCAAATAGAGTTCTTGTGCTTTATTAATGATTATTTTTATGTTGTCGAGCTCATACACGTTGTCGTTTTCCGTAACGGCATCGTAGCCCATGATATATGAGAGACCCGAGCAGCCGCCGCCTTTCACGCCAATCCGAATGGCTTCGTTTGGCTTGTCAGACACCACGGGCGGCGATAGCTTCGAGAGTTCATCGAGGGCAAAAGCAGTGATGTGTATGGGCATGGGTGTGTTCATTTTAAGATAACTGAAGGGTTGAAGTTGGACAAAAATAATTAAATTTAATATAAAACACCAATTTTTATCAATTGATTTCAAAATCTCAAAAAAATGAATGTAAATTTGCAAACTTTTTATCACCCAAAAGGGTTTTAGTTCGATGCGTTACACAAAAATAATTTTATTATACCTGCTCATGTCGCCTGTTTTGTATTGGTCTTGCAGCACAATGCCCGCCAGCCAACGCACGTTGCCCATCTTTGGCGAACGTGATTTTGATGGCAAAGATACCATCTACAAAACCATTCCCGATTTTAAATTTACCAATCAAGACGGGCAAACCGTTAGCAACCATACCGTCGATGGCAAAATATATGTCGCCGATTTCTTTTTTACGACCTGCCCAACCATCTGCCCAAAAATGAAAATGGAGATGCTCCGAGTTCATCAGCGCTACAAAAACAACCCAAAAACGGCACTCCTCTCCCACACCATAGACCCCAAACACGACACCATAGCCCTGCTCAAAGACTACGCCCAACGCTTGGGTGCAAACACCCAACAATGGCACTTTTTGTGGACAGACAACCGTGATGCACTCTACCAACTTGCCGAAAAACACTACCTCGCCGTCGTGGCACAAGACTCTACTGCCGAAGGCGGATTCATACACTCGGGCTACTTTATTTTGATTGACACAAAACGCCGCATCAGAGGCTACTACGACGGCACAGACCCCAAGCAAGTCGATTTATTGATGAACGACATGGGTTTGCTGCTCAACGAAAAATAATAAAAATAGCCTCCAAAGAGATTCAAAAATGAAACAATTATTATATTTATTTTTATTTGTAAATGTCTGTTTGTCATCGTCTTGCAGCGAAAAATCGCAGCGACGCTTGCAATATATCAGCAATGGTCATCAGCTGTATTTGACGCACTGTGTCAATTGCCATCAAGAAAATGGCAGCGGACTTGCCGAGCTCATTCCGCCTATAAACCAAGCCGACTACATCAAACAATATCCTCAAAAAGTGGCTTGCATGATTGTATATGGCATCGAGGGCGAAATGGTGGTCAATGGCAAAACCTACAACGCCAAAATGCCCGCCAACAAAACCCTCACTGCCACGGATGTTGCCTACTTGATGGCTTATCTGAACAACGCATGGGGGCAAGCAGAAACCGAAATTACGGACACCAAAACCATAGAACAACACCTAAAAAATTGTAAAAAATAATGTTTCTC
>JAYWHZ010000171.1:0-3264 GCA_043777395.1 Bacteroidota bacterium | reverse complement strand
TTGCCGAAAAACAAACCCTTCTGGAAATAAAAAGCATCAAACTGCGTGCCAATGCCGTACTCAATCACCTTGCAAACGAATACCAAATCCTTGAACTACGCCAGCAGATACAAACCAAAGCCAGAGACGACATGGACAAACAGCAAAGAGACTATTACCTCAACCAACAACTCAAAACCATACAAGACGAACTGGGCACAGACAACAACGACCTCGAAATTGCAGACCTAAAAAAACGTGCCGAAACCAAACTCTGGAGCATCGAAGCCAAAGACGTCTTCGACAAAGAAATCAACAAACTTGGACGCATGAACCCCATGTCGCCCGACTATTCTACAAATGTCAACTACCTCGAGGTCATGCTCGACTTGCCTTGGAACAAAATCACCAAAGACAGCTTTGACCTCAAAAAAGCACAAAAAATATTAGACGCCGACCATTTCGGTCTCGAAAAAGTTAAAAAACGAATCGTAGAATACCTCGCCGTACTCAAACTCAAAGACAACATGAAAGCCCCTATCCTTTGCCTGATAGGACCGCCAGGCGTAGGCAAAACATCGCTCGGAAAATCCATTGCCAAAGCCATCGGCAGAAAATACATCCGCATGAGCCTCGGCGGCATCAGAGACGAAGCCAGCATCAGAGGACACCGGAAAACATACATCGGGGCAATGCCCGGACGCATCATACAATCCATAAAAAAAGTGCAAACCTCAAACCCTGTCTTCGTCTTAGATGAGATAGACAAAGTGGGCATGGATTATAGGGGCGACGTGGGGGCAGCACTGTTAGAAGTACTCGACCCAGAGCAAAACAACGCCTTCAACGACCACTACCTCGAAATAGATTACGACCTGTCAAAAGTACTCTTCGTAGCCACAGCCAACAACATTCAAGACATACAGCCGCCACTGCTCGACCGCATGGAAATCATCACCGTAAACGGCTACACACTCGAAGAGAAAATACAAATAGGCAAAAAATATCTCGTACCAAAACAACTCAAAGAACACGGGCTAAGCACCAAAGATTTTAAACTCTCCGAAAAAATAATACAATACCTCATTGAAAGCTACACCAGAGAATCGGGCGTAAGAACACTCGACAAACGCATTGCATCGCTCATCAGAGGCATTGCCAGAAACAAAGTAGAAGAAACACCCTACAACATCAACCTCGACCAAGAGCAGGTAAACACCATACTCGGCACCGTCATATACGACCAAGACCAATACCAAATCAACGATGTAGCAGGCGTGGTAACAGGTCTGGCGTGGACGCAAGTCGGCGGCGACATACTATTTATAGAAAGTAGCGTCTCGAAAGGCAAAGGACGGCTTTCGCTCACGGGAAACTTGGGCGAAGTCATGAAAGAATCGGCTACCATCGCACTGGCTTACATCCGCTCCAATGCCGAAGACCTCAACATCAACACCAACTACTTCGACAACCTCGACATTCACGTACACGTACCCGAAGGGGCTACGCCAAAAGACGGACCCTCGGCGGGCATCACCATGCTCACCTCCCTGGTGTCGTCGCTCACCCAACGCCAAGTCAAACCTTATCTTGCCATGACAGGCGAAATAACCCTGCGGGGAAAAGTATTGCCCGTAGGCGGAATAAAAGAAAAAATATTGGCAGCTCGCCGTGCCGGAATCAAAGAAATAATACTCTGCAAAAACAATAAAAAAGACATAGACGACATAAAACCAATCTACATCGAAGGGCTGATATTTCATTATGTAGAAACAATGTTAGAAGTATTGGATATTGCACTGCTCGACAAACAAGCCCCAAAAGCCAAAAACATTGCACTCATGGCTCAACCAAACACCCAAAATCAACAACAAACAACGCTAAACCAATAAATAAACCCATTCAATTGCCAAACCAAACACCATAAACAAACCCAATGGGCAAGCAACGTCAAAACACCAACGCCACACCAGAACCAGAAGCCCTCAACACCCAAGAGCGTGAAATAGAACGTGCGTTGAGACCCAAAGGGTTCGACGATTTTATGGGGCAAGACAAACTCACCGACAACCTCAAAGTCTTTACAAAAGCAGCACTCATGCGTACTGAGGCTCTCGACCACGTACTCCTGCACGGACCGCCAGGACTCGGCAAAACAACCCTTGCACACGTCATAGCAAACGAAATGAACGTCGGAATCAAAGTTACATCGGGTCCAGTATTAGAAAAACCAGGCGACCTCGCAGGGCTATTAACCAACTTGGACACCAACGACATTCTTTTTATAGACGAAATCCATAGACTAAGCCCTGTCGTTGAAGAATACCTCTACTCGGCAATGGAAGATTATAAAATTGACATCATGATAGACTCGGGACCATCTGCACGAACCGTACAAATCAGCCTCAACCCGTTCACACTCATCGGAGCCACCACACGAAGCGGCTTGCTCACCTCGCCATTGCGGGCAAGGTTTGGCATCAACTCTCGATTGGAATACTACAACCACCAACTTCTAACCGACATCGTCATGCGGTCGGCAACTTTGCTCCAAGTACCAATAGAACAAATTGGAGCCTACGAAATAGCCCGACGAAGCAGAGGAACACCCCGAATAGCCAATGCCCTACTACGCCGAACAAGAGATTTTGCACAGGTCAAGGGTTCGGGAAAAATAGATATTGCCATTGCCAAGATAGCCCTCAAAGCACTCAACGTGGACGAAAATGGATTGGACGAAATGGATAATAAAATCTTGCTCACAATTCTCGATAAGTTTGGCGGCGGTCCCGTAGGTTTAACCACCATTGCCACTGCCGTTTCAGAAGATGCAGGCACGATAGAAGAAGTGTACGAACCATTTCTAATACAAGAAGGCTACCTCAAACGCACGCCCAGAGGCAGAGAAGTAACCGAACTGACATACACGCATTTTGGCAAAACGCCGCTCTCCAAAACAAAAGATTTGTTTGGATAATAATCCTTGAAGTTCTCTAAAAACTAAGCATGAAAAAAATTCATGACATAGTAAATCGGTCTCTCGTGAATATATTTGGGATGGCGACTAAACGTGATGTGTGAGCCGCCTTCGGCGTTGTTCCAATGCGAAAACCGAGGACCTTTGAGTATTTTTATCAACAATCGTGGATCCACTTTGTAGGACACATAGTGCGGCTGATTGGCAATTTCTTTATCGTCTACAACAGAAAATCCTTTGCCATTCATAGAGAGTTGAGCCGCTTTGTGGTCGGTCAGGTAAACAAACACAAGGGTTTCGGTATCCAA